>CALDFY010000125.1 GCA_937942115.1 uncultured Anaerolineae bacterium
AATCCCGCACCGGCCTCATCATCGGCATCGTCGCGGGAGTGGTCCTCCTCATCCTCTGTTGCTGCTGCATCCTGGCCCTCATCCTGGCCACCCAGTGGCAAAACATCTCCAACGCATTGGGCCTTTGATTCTCCGATTCTCTGATTCTCTGATTCTCCGATTCTCCATGCTGCGCGCCCGCCTGCTCACAGCCCTGATTGCCCTTCCTATTGTTATCGCCCTGATCAAAGCAGGGGGTATCGGGTTCTTCGCCCTTGTCCTCATCGTACTCACCGCAGCGGTCGTGGAATTCTGCCGCCTGATGGAAAAGGACCACTTCCGCCCTGCCCTGCCCTGGACATTGCTCCTGCTGTGGGTATTGTTGCTGGATGCCCAGTTTCCCGGATGGGGGCTTTTTGGCCCCGGCCTCTCTCTGGCCCTGCTGGGCTCTCTGGCCTGGCAACTGGGTCATCGGCAGGGCAAACCGGTGGCCGACTGGTCCCTCACCATCGTTGGAGCCCTCTATGTGGGCTGGTGTGGGTGGCATCTCATCCGCCTGCGGAGTATGCCCGATGGCCTCTGGTGGGTGATGACGGTCCTGCCGGCTGTCTGGTTCGCCGATAGCAGTGCCTACATGGTCGGCCGCATCTGGGGCCGCCACAAAATGGCCCCGACTCTGAGCCCGGGCAAAACCTGGGAGGGCTACGTCGGGGGAATCGTCTTCGGCACCCTCCTGACGGCCGGACTGGCGGCCCTCTGGAGCCTGGCCGCCGGATCCACCGGCCCCCGGGCCATAGACGGCGCGGGAATCGGCCTGCTGGTGGCCGTCCTTTCCCCCCTGGGTGACCTGGCCGTCTCTATGATGAAACGGCAGGTGGGTGCTAAAGATAGCGGCACCCTGTTCCCCGGCCACGGCGGCGCGCTGGACCGAATAGATAGCCTTCTTTGGGCTGTCGTCCTGGGCTATTATTTCATCCTCTGGCGGTAACCCCAGGCCTCCGGTCTTCCAAATACCGGCGGCCTGCAATCCTTGTGACCCTTCAGGAGGTTTCCTATGGCCCAACACCTGGTCCGAGACATCTACCACAAAGGTGTCATCTTCTGTAAGCCGGACACCCCGCTCCAGGAAGTGGTACGGGTGATGGCCGATACCGACATCCATGCGATTATTGTCGCCGAAGGAGAGGGAACACAGCCCCTGGGGGTTGTCTCTCACACCGACGCCATCGCCCACTACGGGGAGGACCTGAGCCAGATTCGCGCCGCCGACGTGATGACTCCCGGCGTCATCACCATCTCCAAAGAGGCGTCGGTGGCCGAAGCGGTGAAGAAGATGCTGGAGAGCCGCGTTCACCGTCTCCTGGTCGTGGACGAGGACGGCACCCCCCTGGGCATCCTTTCCACGACCGACATCATCCGGGATATGCGCGGCTCCAAGTGGGTCTGGTATATGGGGTGAGCCATGCCCGAGGAAATCATCACCATAGAACGGCACATCCTGGAGCAGGAGCGGGCCCACCCAGAGGCCACGGGCGTCTTCACCAGCCTCCTCTACGATATCGCGCTGGCGGCCAAAATCATCGCCCGCGAGACCTCCCGCGCCGGTCTGGTCCAGATTCTCGGCCTGGCAGGCAAGATCAACATTCAGGGCGAAGCGCAGATGAAACTGGACGTCTTCGCCAACCAGACCATCATCCGCATGAACTCCTATACGGGCCGACTGGCGGTGATGGCTTCCGAAGAGGAGCCGGACATCATCCCCATCCCTGAGGGCTATCCCACCGGCCGCTACGTCCTGGTCTTTGACCCGCTGGATGGGTCGTCCAATATTGACGTGAACGCCAGTATCGGCACCATTTTCGGCATTTACCGCCGCCGTACCCCCGCCGGGCCGGGAACGGTGGAAGATTGCCTTCAGCCAGGGCGGGACCTGGCGGCGGCTGGCTACATCATCTACGGCTCCAGCACGATGATGGTCTACACGACGGGCAACGGGGTGCACGGCTTCACCCTGGACCCAGGCGTGGGGGAGTTCCTGCTCTCCCATCCAAACATTCGGATTCCGGCGGAGCCCAAGTACTACAGCGTCAATCAGGGCAATGAGAAGTACTGGAGCGAGGGCGTGCGGCGGTTTACCCGCTGGCTGCAGGGGATGGATGAGGAGAATCCCCGCCAGCCCCTCTCCGGCCGCTACATCGGCTCGCTGGTGGCCGATTTCCACCGCAACCTGCTGGAAGGCGGGATTTTCTACTACCCGCAGGATTACAAAGACCCTGCGAAGCCCAAAGGGAAACTGCGTCTCCTCTATGAGGCCGCCCCGCTGGCCTTCATCGCCGAACACGCCGGAGGATACGCCTCGGATGGGCAACGCCCCATCCTGGATATTGTCCCTGAGACCCTCCATCAGAGGACGGCCCTCTTCATCGGCAACCGGGACCTGGTGGAGATGGCCGAGAGGTTTATTTCCCGCTACGGATGATCCCAGGGGAAGACACAGGGCTTTTGGGGCGGTGGCTTCGCCGCCGCCCCCAACCCCCTACAGGAGGCAGGTAGATGTCCTACGAAGAAGAGATAATGACAATGACCATTAAGGATACGGAGGAGGAAACAGAGGCGCTTGTCCCCCAACCGAGAGAGACCCCGCGCGAGATTGTCCCAGGTATACCGGCCGACATACTGGAGATGGGGGTCCTGGAAGAGTGGACGCTCTCCGATCTTCGGGAGTTAGCCCGCAGGATGGGAGTCTCCGGCTATAGCCGGCTGAAGAAAGAGGACCTGATCCTGCGTATCCTCCAGGCAAAGGCGGAGCGAGAAGGGCTGACGTTTCGGGGAGGCGTGCTGGAGATTCTGCCCGACGAAGGGGTGGGCTTCCTGCGGGGGCCCAATTATCTCCCCAGCCCGGAGGACGTCTATGTCTCCCAGTCCCAGATCCGGCGCTTCGGCCTGCGCAACGGCGACCTGGTCATCGGGCAGGTCCGGCCGCCCAAAGAGACCGAACGGTGGTACAGCCTGCTGCGGGTGGAGACGGTCAACGGCATGGACCCAGAACAGGCCAAGTTGCGCCCCCGCTTTGAGAAACTGACCCCCATCTTCCCCACCCGACGGCTCATCATTGAGACGGACCGGCACAACCTGACCACCCGGCTGCTCAGTCTCATTGCGCCCATCGGGAAGGGGCAGCGAGGCCTCATCGTCTCGCCGCCGAAGGCCGGGAAGACCACCGTCCTCAAACACATCGCCAACGGTATCACCGCCAACCATCCGGAAGTCCACCTGATGGTCGTCCTCATCGGCGAACGGCCGGAGGAGGTGACCGATATGGACCGGTCCGTGGAGGCGGAGGTCATCAGTTCCACCTTTGACGAACCGGTCCAGAATCACACGAAGGTGGCGGAGATGGCACTGGAGCGGGCGAAACGGCTGGTGGAGTGCAAGAAGGACGTGGTCATCCTGCTGGATAGCATCACCCGGCTGGCGCGAGCCTACAACCTGGTCGTCCAGCCCAGCGGGCGCACCCTCTCCGGGGGTCTGGACCCGGCGGCCCTCTACCCGCCCAAGAGTTTCTTCGGCGCGGCCCGCAACCTGGAAGAGGGCGGCAGTCTCACCATCATCGCCACCTGTCTGGTGGATACCGGCAGCCGGATGGACGATATGATTTACGAGGAGTTCAAGGGGACCGGCAATATGGAACTCCACCTCAGCCGGCGGCTGCAGGAACGGCGCATCTTCCCCGCCTTTGACATTGAGCGGTCGGGCACCCGCCGGGAGGAGTTGCTCCTGGACCCGGATACGCTGCAGAAGGTCTGGCTGATGCGCAAGATGATCGCGCAGATGGTCGCCCCGCCGCCCGCCGGCGCCGGCTACGACCTGACGACGGTGACCGAATCGGTGCTGCAGCACCTGGCGCGCACGCGCAACAACCGGGAATTCCTGGAAACACTGAAAGAGGCGATGTAGCGCAAGATTAATCCTGCGCTACAAACTCCTGTACCGCGTTCGCCACCTGGTCCGGCTTCTCCAGCATCACCATGTGACCGGCCCCCTCTACCAGGACGAAACGCGCGCCGGGGATGCGCTCGGCCAGCCACTGCCCGAACTTCGGCGGCGTCATCCGGTCCTCCGCGCCGGTGATGACCAGCGTCGGCGCCGTGATTTCCCCTACCCGCTCCCGGATGTCAAAGCGGTCGCATGCGGCGAAGTCCCCCCAAACGACCTGAGGGTCCACGCGCGCCATCATCTGGCGGCCCCGGGCGACCATCGCCGGGTCGGCCTCCGGGCCCCATGCCCAATCGGTGATGAGGGCGACCGTCCCCAGAGCGTCCTGCAGAATCCCCTCCAGGATGACGGGCGCCACCCGTAACCGCGCGCCCGTGCCCACCAGCACCAGTCCGGCGACCCGCTCGGGGGCCACGAGGGCCGTCATCTGGGCAATGGCGCCCCCCATAGAATGCCCCACCAGCACCCCGCGCGGGACTCCCACAGCGTCCATAAAGCGGACGATGTCGGCGGCGTAGTCCTCTATCCGCTCCCGGCCCGGTCCCGCCGACCGTCCGTGTCCGGGCAGGTCTACGGCGTAGACGGTGGCGCCGGGCAGACGGCGCAGCGCGGCCGGCCAGTGGAGGTGATTCCCACCGGCTCCGTGAATCAGGATCAGTGCGGGCCCTCCCCGCCCGTTGACGGTGTAGAAAAGGGCCTGTTCTCCGATCTGAGCAAACGGCATGGCTTTCCCTCACTTTTTTCACACAAAGACACAGAGGCGCAAAGAAAGCATTCTGAAGCCAGGACCGGGATACCCGATATGCCCATCGGACGCAAGGGGCGGTGCGACTTTATGAGACTCAACACGCACTTGCCCTGTAGGACGGCCTTTCCAGGCCGTCCGGACGGGCTCAAAAGCCTGTCCTACGGGTGAACTGGGTAAGTCCTGCTTTATTCTTTGTGCCTTTGTGTCTCTGTGTGAGATTCTACGGTCTGCGCGCGCCCGGCCCGGAAGGCGGCCAGATTCCGCTTCGGATCCCGGGGCCAGCGGCGCCGGATGGCCTCCTCCGCCGCCGCAGCGGGCAGAATCTCCCCCAGACGGGTGCGGCCAACCGCCGCCCCCAGCACAAACAGGTTGGCTGGCAGACCGACGGGCACCGAATCCGGGGAGAGATAGATGGGGTGTCCACTCGCTGCGCGCACCTGCTCCAGTACCGTCTCCAGTGCCGGATACGCGGCCTTGCCCAGCATGACGGCCGTCGGGAGCCAGCGCTCCCCGAAGAGCAGAAACTCCCCGCCGGGCCGCAGGACGGGCACCGCCCGCAGCGCCTCCGAGACTTCCATCGCGATGACCAGGTCGGCCCCCCGGGGCGGGATATTGGGCCCCACCGCCGACCGCCCCAGCCGCAACTGAGCCTTCACCAGTCCGCCCCGCTGGGCCATACCCTTGTAGGGGTAGAAGCAGACCGGAAGGTCCAGGGCCACCGCCGCCTCCGCAATCACTTCCCCGATGGTCAGGAGCCCCTGACCACCGACGCCGATGAGGAAAATATCCAGTGCCTTTTCGGTTTCCATCGCAACTTTTCAGAAGTGATGATTCCGGATATTGGAGCCGGTCATTGCGAGTGCCCATATGCCTCAATTTCAGGCCGGGTTGGGTTGCTCCCTCCCGCCGCCCTGGGCGCCGATGGGAAATTGGCCTCCCCTGGGCGCTCTGGTTGCTTCGCTGCGCTATCCAGAAACTTGTCCGTCATTGCGAGCCCCGAAGGGGCGAAGCACTCTCCTCTCAGCACTCGGGAAGATCGCTTCGGGCACTCCGTGCCCTACCCAGAAACATACAGGGCGTAGCGCGGGCTGTTCGCCTGCACTGACAGGCCTGGCGGCCTGCGCTACGCAAGCCGTTGCAGTTTCTGACCCGCCAGAATGCGCCCCGCGTGATGGGGCCCTCGGAACGACACCCGCAACGGCCGTCGCCTACCCCGGCATATGCATCAGGGCATCCCGGTTACACACCTGGGCACAGAGGCCGCAGCCGTAACAGAGCGCGGGGTCAATCACCACCGCTTCCGCCCCCAGGTCTATGGCCGGGCAACCGGTGAGCGTGATGCACAACTTGCAAAGGTTACAGTTTTCCGGCACAACGCGTACGGCACCGGCCCGGCGTCCCCGACGCTGGGCCTGGATGGCGCACTCCTGCCGGGATAGGATGACCTTGACGCCCGGCAACGCCAGCGCCTGCTGGATGACCGCCGTCGTCCCGTCCAGGTCAAAGGGGTCCACGATGAAGAAGTGCTCCACCCCCAGCGCGGGCACCAGTTGGGCGAGGTCCACCCGGCGGCCCCCCGGCGGCTGGAACTCGTCGGCGGTCCCGGGGTTGACCTGCATACCCGTCATCGCCGTCCAGCCGTTGTCCATAATGATGACCGTCAGGGGGACGGCGTGCTGGACGGCATTGATGAGGGCCGGGATGCCCGCGTGGAAGAACGTGGAGTCGCCGATGGTGGCGATGACGGGGGTTTTGACCCCGGCGTGGACGTAGCCCTGGGCCAGGCCGATACTGGCCCCCATTGCGACCTCATTCCAGACCGTGTCAAAGGGCGGGTTCATCCCCAGGATGGTGCAGCCGATGTCCCCGGTCACCATGACCTGATCCCGCCGGTATCCGGCCCGACGGATGGCCCGGTTGATGGCCAGAAAAGTCCCCCGATGGGGACAGCCCGGGCAGACGGTGATCGGACGGGGCGCCGCCAACCGCTCCGCCTCCGGATCGGCCGCGAACCGGTCGGGGGGAATGGAGAGGTCCAATGCAACCGCAATCCCCCGGACGACGTGGCGGACGTCGTACTCGCCGACCCGTTCCAGGGTTCCATCCAGTTTGCCCACGATGCGGCCCGGGAAACCGAGCCGGTGTGCCTCTGCATAGACCCCCCGCTCCAGATGGGGCTCCAGTTCCTCCAGGACGACCACCGTGTCCACCTGCTGCAGCAGAGCCCGGACCTCTTCAGAGGGAAAGGGATGCGGTGCCCGAACGCGCAATATGGAGACGGTCTGGGGGTCCAGGCCAAAATGGGCCGCTATCTCTAACCCCTCCTCCAGGTACGCGTTCACCACTCCGCCGGCGATGATCCCCAATCTCGGGTGACGGCTTCTCTCCGCCGTCGCCATCTGGAGGGCGTTCAGACCTGCCTGCCGGATCCACTGCCCGGCCTCTTCCAGACGGGCGATCAGGTCCCGGTGCTGCTGCATACAGATGGCGGCACCCGCTTTGGTGAAGCGCGCGATGTCCCGAAGAAGTCGGGGCTCCCGCTCCGGGAGGGGGACGGGTTCCCCCACCTCCACCGGTGCAGAGGCGTGAGCGATGGCGGTGACCAGTCGGACCAGGACCGGTGTCCCCACTGCTTCGGAGAGGTCAAAAGCCAGGCGGGTAAATCGGTACGCCTCCGCCACGGAGGAAGGGTCCAGAAGGGGGAGGTCGGCCAGAAGGGCGAATCCCCGCGAGTCCTGCTCGCACATCCCGGCACTCACGCCGGGATCATCGGCTACGTAGATGACCAGCCCGCCGACGACGCCGGAGTAGGCGACCGAATAGAGGGAGTCGGAGGCCACGTTCAGGCCCGACATTTTCATCGTACAGAGGGCGCGCTGGCCGGCCCAGGCGGCCCCGGCGGCAATCTCCAGGGCTACTTTCTCGTTGGTGCTCCATTCCACGTAGACGCCCGGCGGCTTGGTCGCCAGCAAACTCTCTATGGCTCCGGTGGAGGGGGTGCCGGGATAGCCGGTGATGACGCGGGCGCCCGCATGAAGCGCGCCCAGGGCCAGGGCTTCGTTGCCGGTCAAAAGTTTCCGTGAAGACACGGGACACCTCTTTGAAGAATTCCATCTGTGCAGTTCGGGTGGTGTGAACCGCGCCGAACGCTCTGTGCGCCCCTTGCGGTTTTTCAAAACAGCACCGGCTATTATAGCCGGGGATGTCTCCCTGTCAACAGAAGTAGCGCAGGCCGTCAGGCCTGTAGGAGCGCGGGCAATTTCTCGGCCCGCCGCTACATTACGTTTTTCCGCCCGTCTATCCCAGAGTAGGATAGCCTTTCCAGGCTGTCCCCAAATATGGCGGGCTGAAAGCCCAATGGTGCGAACATTTGCCCCCACCCCTCTTTATCCCTCCTCCCCCATCGCTGCACTTGGGGGGCTGACAAGTGTAGGTTTTTTCGGGGAGCGGGGGATGCCCATTCCGGCCCTCACCCCACCCCTTACTCCCATATGCGTTAACTTAAGGGGCTGCGCCAGTTGGGTCGCCGCCTCGGGCGCTGGCTGAAGCCAGCCTCTTTGGGCCTTCGGCCGGGTCCCTTCACTTCGTTCGCAACCAGGTCGGCCTTCGCCGACCTCCTGAGAAGGGCGTCAACGCAGGTTGACGCCCGGCGCGAAGCGTAGGGGCAACCCTCGCGGTTGCCCCCAGGGAGGCCGATTTCCCATCGGCGCTCGAGGCGGCGGGAAGCGGAGAGCCGAAGCCGGCCTTAAGTTAACGCTTATGCCCCGACCCCCTCCCCTCTCCCGAACGAATTCGGGAGAGGGGAGGGGGTGGCGGCACAGCCGCCGGGGGTGGGGTGAGGAACGCCGCCAGGCTCAGGAGGGATAACCGATGACCGAAATGCCTTCTCCGATTCCCGTAGGGCGCATTCTGCAATCTTCCAACCGGGGCTTCGTGGTGGGATGCCGGGCTATGCAGCGGGAAATTCCCGTCTTTGGCTCGTTTGTCCGCGCCGACCTCCGCTCCTCCGACGCGGCCGTCTACGGCCTGATCTACAACGTCGCCCTTCGGGACGACCAGTTCGTCCGCCACATTGTCGTCGCCGAGCCGACGGAGGAGGTAGTCCGCGACCAGCAGGAGAACCGACAGGTGCCTATTGAGGTGAGCGTCCTGGCGGTGGGGTGCCGGTTGGGGGGGCGCATTCTTCACTGCATCCCGCCCCAGCCGCCGGTGACGATGGACTTTCTCTACCAGTGCGCGCCTGAGGAGGTCCGGGAGTTCACCCGGCGCCTGGACTACTTCCGGCTGGTGCTGGGGGCGCGGGATGTCCCGGCGGATGAACTGCTGGTGGCCAGTCTGCGGTTTGCGGTGGCGGCCCGTCCGCCCGAGGAGCGGGAGGGATTCCTGCTGGAGGCGGGGCGGGAACTGGCCCGCCTGCTGAGCGGCGACCTGTTGCGGCTGGACGGCCTGCTCCGCCAGATGGCCTGGGAGCGGGAGTAAGAGTCGGACGCGGATTGATCGGAATCGGACGCAGATTCCGCAGATGGGCGCAGATTTTTCCTGGGTGTGAACGCAGAGATGAACCATCCCCGTATTTGCATCCTCTCTGCTCCCGGGGTATAATCCCTGCGTTTCAGGGGAACGTGAATGTCGGTATGGATGCTATGGCCCGGCAGAAAATAGAAATCGGCTATCGCCGAATTTGCGATTGCGAACCTAACCGGCTAAACTGCCTGACCCCAAAGGAATGGCTGAAGTGCCAGTTGGGAGTGTGGCGGTTTACGTATGAAAAGCGAGACATTCGGGATAAGAAACTCCATCCGGCCACATTTCCCATTGCGCTGGCCGCCCGGGTCATTAGCCTTTTCACCCACCGAGGAGAATTGGTGTTGGATCCCTTTGTCGGCAGTGGGACCACCCTTGTGGCGGCGCGCGACCTGGAGCGGAACTGCATTGGTTTTGATCTGAAGCCTGAGTACATCCAATTGTGCCGGGAGCGCCTTTCTCAAACAACCCTGTGGGGGCACACACAACAAATTGCTATCTGTGATGATGGGATGGTTCATAATTGGTGACACTTTTTGCCGGCAGACTTCCTGCCCTCACCCCTCCCTATCCCTTCCCTCTCCCGCTCGCCTTTGGCGGCGGGCGAGGGGAGGGGAAGGTGGGGGATTTTGGGGCGGCGGCTTTACCGCCGCCCCAAAATCCCCCGAATCTCCCTCCCCTCTCCTGACCGAAGGGTCAGGAGAGGGGAGGGGGTGCCGCCGAAGGCGGCGGGGGAGGGGTGAGGACCCTCGCTCATCCGCGTTCCTCCGCGTCCTAACTCTATGAAGATAGTCACCATAGACGGCTCCATCGGGGAGGGTGGGGGACAGGTATTACGCACCGCCCTGACGCTCTCCGCGCTCACCGGCCAGCCGGTGGAGATAACGAACATCCGCGCCGGACGGCCTAACCCCGGCCTGCAGCCCCAGCACCTGACGGCGGTGCGGGCAGCGGCCGCCATCTGCCGCGCCCGCGTGGAGGGAGACGACCTGGGGAGCCGGACGCTCCGGTTTCTGCCCCAGAGTCCGCCCGTTCCGGGCACGTATACCTTTGACGTGGCGGAAACTGCCGGGCGCGGGAGCGCCGGCGCCGTCGGCCTCGTCTTCCAGACAGTCTTCCTGCCGCTGGCGCTGGCTCCAGCCGAGAGCCACCTGACCTTGCGCGGGGGCACCCATGTCCCCTGGGCCCCGTCGGTGGACTACCTGCGGGAGGTCTTTCTGCCCACCGTGGCCCATATGGGCCTGGAGGCGGAGATAGACCTGGCCTCCTGGGGCTTCTATCCGGCGGGGGGCGGGGAGGTTCGGGTACGGATTCGGGGGCGCTCCGGGCCGCCGGCCCCCATCGCCCTGGCCGAGCGGGGAGCCGTTCGGCGGGTCTGGGGACGGGGCGTCGTCTCCAACCTGCCGGCCCATATCCCCCAGCGGATGGTGGACCGGGCGCGCAATCTGCTGGCCCGCGCCGGCCTCAAGGCCGACCTGCAGCCGCTGGTGGTGCGGGGAGCCGGACCCGGCGCGGGGATGTTCCTGTTCGTCCAGTATGAACACGCCCGCGCGGGCTTCACCGCCTACGGGCGCAAGGGATTGCCTGCCGACCAGGTTGCCGAGGCGGCCTGCCGGGACCTGCTGACCCATCACGAGACCGGCGCTCCGGTAGACCCCCATCTGGCCGACCAACTCCTGCTCCCGATGGCGCTGGCCGGGGGTACTTCCCGTATCGTCACCTCCGCCATTACAGGGCATCTGCTGACCAACCTGGCCGTCCTGCAGGCCTTTCTCCCCATCCGGGCGACAGTGGAGGGGGAGACCGGCCGGCCCGGGACGGTAACCCTGCAACCTGCGACCTGAGACCTGCGCCTTGCAACCTGCGACCTGCGCCTTGCAACCTGCGACCTGCGACCTGAGCCATGATAGAACTCGTTTTCCTGGGTACATCCGCATCGGCGCCCTCCATCCATCGGAACCTCCCGTCCCAGGTGGTGCTCTATCAGGACCATCGGTTTCTGATAGACTGTGGCGAGGGCACCCAGCGGCAGATTCTCCAGAGCGGGATAGGTTTCAAGCGGCTGAACCGCATCCTGCTCACTCACGGCCACCTGGACCACATCCTGGGCCTGGGCGGGCTGATTTCCACCTTTGCCCGCTGGGAGACCATAGAATATCTGGAGATTTACGGGGGACGGGCCACGCTGGAGCGGGTGCGGGACCTCATCTTTGGCGTCGTCCTGCGGGGCGCCCAGCCGCCAATGGAACTGATTTTCCGGGAGGTGACGCCGGGGAAGATTCTGGAGGCCGACGACCTGGAAGTCTTCGCCTTCCCGGTCCAGCATCGGGGGCCGGGGTGCTTCGGCTACCTCTTTCGGGAGCGGCCTCGCCGTCCGTTCCTGGTGGAGAAGGCGGAGGCGCTGGGGGTGCCCGCTGGGCCGGAGCGGCGGCGGCTGGTTGCCGGAGAATCCGTCACCCTGCCCGACGGCCGGGTAGTCCACCCCGACCAGGTCCTGGGGCCGCCCCGCCCAGGGGCCTGCCTGGCCCACGTCGGCGACGCGGCTCGCACCGACGGCCTGGCGGAATTTGTGCGGGAGGCGGACATGCTGGTCATTGAGGCGACGTACCTGGAAGCGGAGGCGGAGATGGCCCGGGAGTTCGGCCATCTGACCGCCCGTCAGGCCGCCCTCCTGGCCCGGGAGGCGAATGTCCGCCAACTGGTGCTGACCCACATCTCCCGCCGCTACCGGGACTGGGAGGTGCTGGAGGAAGCGCAGGCCGTCTTTCCGGAGACCGTCATCGCCCGGGATTTTGACCGTTTCCAGATTGTCCGGCAACGGTAGGAAGCCAGGTGTGAATACGATTCAATCCCCATCGTCGCGTTTCTGGAGCCCGGCCACGTTTTTGACCAGCCCGAGAACGTGCGGCGATGGCTGCGGGACCCGCTGTTTGTCCACGCCTATCGGGCCAGTGCCTGGGTTTCCCTATTCCTGCATCCCCAGGATAAACCGGCGGTGGAAGAGATGACCCGTCCCGTCCGCATCATCGTGGGGGAGAACGACCGCATCCTGGCCGTGAAGCCGACACAGATGTTCTACGACCGCCTGCGTTGCCCGAAAGATTTGGTTGTGGTTCCGGGCGCCGGGCATATGCTGCCGGTAGAGTACCTATCCACCACCGTCCCTCTGGTAGTAGAATGGTTCCGTCAGCATTTATAGCACTGCCTCCTGCTCCTCTGCTCCCTGCGACCTGCGCCGTGCGCCCTGCTCCCTGTTCTCACTGGCGAAAATCAAGATTTGTGGCATAATATCCCTTTGGTGTCCCTCACCCGCGCATTCTTCTGACAGGAGGAACGATGAGCAAAGAGATGATAGAAATCCGCTGGCACGGCCGGGGAGGGCAGGGCGTGGTCACCGCCGGGAAACTCCTGGCCGAAACGGCCATGGGGGCCGGTCAGTACTTCCAGGCCTTCCCCGACTTCGGACCGGAGCGGATGGGTGCTCCGATCCGATCCTTCACCCGACTCAGTTCCAAACCCATCACCATTCACTCCCAGATTGAGAACCCCGACGTGGTCCTGGTCTTAGACCCCACCCTCCTGGGCACCGTCCCGGTGACGGAAGGGCTGAAGGAGGACGGCATCCTCATTGTCAACACCTCTATGAGCCCCGAAGAGGTACGCCGGATTACAGGCTTTCGCACCGGCAAAGTCTTCACCGTGGACGCCAGCCACATCGCCATTGAGGAGATGGGCCGGGAAATCACCAACACCCCCATGCTGGGGGCGTTCGCCCGGGCCACCGGCCTCTTTGACCTGGACGCGCTGGAGCACCAGGTCCGGGAGTGGTTCAGCGAGAAAGTCTCCCCCTCCGTCGTGGAGGCCAACATCCGCGTCCTGCGCCGCGCGGCTCAGGAGATTCAGGAGGGGTGAAAGGAGAAACAAGGAATCAGAAGAATCAGAGAATCATTGATTCCCCTGATTCTCCTGATTCTCCTGATTCTTCTGATTCTCCTGATTCTCCTGATTCTCCTGATTCTCCCGATTCTCCCGATTCTATTGGAGGAGCATCTATCATGGCCCAGTTGAAAGGATGGCGTGAGATTCCCATCGGCGGCGTCATTCTGGAGGCCGGCAATGCGGTGGAGTACAAGACCGGCGGCTGGCGGGCCTTCCGGCCAGTCTTCGGCCAGGCCCAGTGCATCCACTGCTTCCAGTGCTGGCTCTTCTGCCCGGATTCCAGCATCCTGGTGGACGCCGAGAACGAGAAAATGGTCGGCTTTGACCTGGATCACTGCAAGGGCTGCGGTATCTGTGCCTCGGTCTGCCCGGTCAACGCCAAAGTGATCCGTCAGGCGGGAGAGAAGGTCAATCGGGACGACCCCCGCCTGTGCATCCGAATGGTAGAGGAAGGCAAAGCCCCGTAGCGCAAGATGTATCTTGCCTGTAGCGCAAGAGGTATCTTGCGAATATGGAGGATCCGATGAGCAAATACGAAGCACTGACCGGAGACCAGGCGGTCGCGACAGCGATGCGCCAGATTAACCCCGACGTGGTCGCCGCCTACCCCATTACCCCCCAGACGGAGACAGTGGAGTTCTTCGCCGAATACGTGGCGAATGGGGAGGTGACGACCGACTTTATCTGTGTGGAGAGCGAGCATTCGGCCATGAGTGCCTGTGTCGGCGCGTCGGCGGCGGGCGCGCGGGTGATGACCGCGACGTCCGCCAACGGCCTGGCCCTGATGTGGGAAGTCGTCTACATCGCCGCCTCTCTCCGTTGCCCTATCGTGATGAGCCTGGTCAACCGCGCCCTCTCCGGCCCCATCAACATCCACTGTGACCACTCCGACGTGATGGGGATGCGGGATAGCGGCTGGATTATCCTCTTCTCCGAAAACGGGCAGGAAGCCTACGACAACATCATCCAGGCCGTCCGCATCGCCGAACACCCCGACGTCCTGCTGCCCGTGGCGGTCTGCCAGGACGGGTTTATCACCAGCCACGCGATGGAGCGGGTGGAGGTCTACGACGACGCCGACGTCAAGGCCTTCGTCGGCACCTACCGGCCGAAGTGGTCCATCCTGGACGTGGATAACCCCAAGACCTACGGGCCGCTGGACTTCTACGACTACTACTACGAGCACAAGCGGCAGCAGGTGGAGGCGATGGAGCACGCCCGACGGGTTATCCTGGAGGTCGCCGACGAGTTCAACCGCAAGTTCCGCCGCAACTATGGCCTCTTTGAGGCTTACCGGCTGGACGATGCGGATGTGGCCGTCGTTGTGACCAACTCCACCGCTGGGACAGCGAAGGTGGTGGTGGACGGCCTGCGCGCCCAGGGCCTGAAAGTGGGCCTGCTCAAGCCGCGCGTCTTCCGGCCCTTCCCGGCGAAGGAACTGGCCCAGGCGCTGCGCCATCTGAAGGCCGTCGCCGTGATGGACCGCTCCATCGCCTTCGGCTCTATGAACAATGCCGGTCCCCTTTTCCTGGAACTGACGGCCGCGCTGGCTATCCACGGCGTCCATATCCCGGTCGCCGACTACATCTTCGGCCTGGGCGGTCGGGACATCAAGCCGTCGGAGGTAGAATCCGTCTACCGGGACATGCTCCGCGTTGCCGAGACCGGCCGGGTAGAGCGGCTGGTAACATACTTGAGCGTCCGGGAGTAATAAGGGTTCGTAGTCAGCCACGAAGCAAAGCGGAGTGGCGTTCCAGTGGGCCCAAACGGCACCCCCTTCGCTCCGTGCCTCACTGCGAGCGGCTCTTACTGAAGGAGACGAGATATGGCAACCAAACTGATCCCCAAAGAACTGGCGAAGAAACCCGACCGGCTCTCGCCGGGACACCGCCTCTGCGCCGGTTGCGCGGCCCCCATCATCGTCCGCCAGATCCTGGCGGCCATTGACGAACCCGTCGTCGTTGCCAACGCTACGGGCTGTCTGGAGGTCGCCACCACGATCTACCCGTATACGGCCTGGCGGGTGCCGTGGATTCACAATGCCTTTGAGAACGTCGCCGCAACCATCGCCGGTGTGGAGACGGCCTACCGCAGCCTGGTGCGGCAGGGCAAAATCCCCGAGCGGGACATCAAATTCATCGCCTTCGGCGGCGACGGCGGCACTTACGACATTGGCCTGCAGGCCCTCTCCGGCGCGCTGGAGCGCGGGCATCAGTTCCTCTACGTCTGCTACAACAACGAGGCCTACATGAACACCGGCATCCAGCGCTCCGGTGCGACCCCCCTGGGAGCGCACACCACCACCTCTCCGGCGGGAAGCGTCATTCCGGGCAAGCAGCAGATGCGCAAGGACCTGACGGCCATCGTCGCTGCCCACGACATCCCCTACGTGGCCCAGGCGGCTCCCAGCCAGTGGAAGGACCTGATGGAGAAGACCCGCAAGGCGGTCAACTGCGGCGGGCCGGCGTTCTTGAACGTCCTCTCCTCCTGCAACCGGGGCTGGCGGCACGAGACCTACGAGACGCTGGAACTGACCCAACTGGCGGTGGACACCTGCTACTGGCCCCTCTACGAGGTGGAGAACGGCGTCTGGCGGCTGACCTACAAGCCGAAGGAGAAACTGCCGGTGGAGGAGTGGCTCAAGCGGCAGGGCCGCTTCCGCCACCTCTTCCGCCCGGAGAACCGCCACCTGATAGACGAACTCCAGGCCGAGGTGGACCGCCGCTGGGAGCGGCTGCTGGCCCTCTGCGGAGAAAAATAACCATCGGTGACCGTCACCTTCAAGGTGACGGTCACCTTTAACATTGGCCCTGATGAGAGCGTTGTCCTCCCTCTCTCCCCATGAAGATGCCCGTCACTCGCTGCGACCGGGGGAACACGAAGCCTTTTACTTCGCCTTCACTGCACCGGATGGCTCTGTGTTCGGCCTTCTCCGCACCCTCTTCGGGCATGACTCCGTTCTGGAAATCCTCGTCCTGTATGCGGACGGGGTAACGTGGTTCCACCAGTTTGTGGCCGGGCGGCGGGAGGATATTCCGGACCGGGATGCATCCGGCCCTGTGCTCCAGATGCAATGCCGACGGCCCTGGGAGGCATGGGGTTGCTCTTTCTGCGGTCCGGTTCGGGATGGATCGGGCCGGGAGACCCCTCTGTTCCTGCAACTGGAATTTGCTGCGACAACGTTGCCGGACCGGTACACCTTCGGTCCCTACACCCAGGCCCAGCAGGACGGCCGGCTGCGCGGCCGTATCCGGGTTGGCGACCGGGACTTGAGCGGGGAATGGCTCTGCTACCGGGACCATAGTTGGGGGGTGCGGCCGATGGGAGTGGCCCTGGGATGGACCGTTGCCTGGGTCCCGGAGCGCCTATACGCCGTCCGGGTGGAGACGCCCCAGGGACCGGCGGGCTTTGGCCGCTTTTTCACGGTGGATGGCATGGCCCACCCTCTGCACCTGCCGGAGGTGACAGCCCGTTCCGACGGCTGGCAGGTGGAGGAGCGGGAAGTCGGCCTGGAGCCCTGGACGTTTGCTCGCATCGGGAAGCCGCTGGTCGGCTACCTGGGCCCGGCGGGCCACGAGGCTTTCCGCTCCACCCCTCAGCCGGGCGACCTCCTGCGGGACGAACTTGGCCCGGCGCGCTGTATCTCCCCGGAGGGAGAATCGTTTACCGGATTCCTGGAACAGGCACGGAGGCTGATATGACCGAGTGGCTCCTCAGCGGGCATAATACCCAAGA
>CALDFY010000126.1 GCA_937942115.1 uncultured Anaerolineae bacterium
GATGTCCCGGTTGGTGAGGATGCCCACCAGTCGGTGCCGTTCGTCCGTGATGGGGACCCCACTGATGTGGTAGGTCGCCATAATCTCCTCGGCCTGCCGGACGGTGGCGGTTGGGGGGAGGGTGATGGGGTCCACCATCATCCCGGACTGGGAGCGTTTGACTTTGGAGACCTCCTGCGCTTGAGCCTGAGGGGGCATATTCCGGTGGATGACCCCCAGTCCTCCCTCCCGGGCCAGGGCAATGGCCATCGGCGCCTCGGTCACCGTGTCCATTGCCGCCGAGAGGATGGGGATGTTCAGCCGAATGGTGGGGGTCAACTGAACGCTGACGTCGGTCTGGGCGGGCAGAACTTCGCTGTAGCCGGGGACGACCAGGACGTCATCAAAGGTCAGGGCTTCAAAGGAGTTGAACAGGTCGGCATTTTGGTTCATCCTTCACCCTCCGTCGGAGGAATTATACACCGGTGGTGAATTTGCGAAAATCCCCCGCGTATGCTATAATACTTTCCAGACAACGGGTATTGGATGAATGAAGGAAAGTGGGCTCCAACCCACTTTCTTTCACATATAGGGCCTTGCGTTTTGGAGGGACTTTCGGGGATGAAAAGTGAACTGCTGCTGGCCTTCAATCAGATTTGCGCTGAGCGGAATCTCTCGCGAGAGGTGGTGATGGAGGCCATCCGCGCGGCGGTCGTCTCCGCCTATAAGCGGGATGTGGGGGCGCCGTCGTACCAGAATGTCACCGCTCAGATTGACCTGGAGACCGGGAAGACGCGCATCTTTGCCGAACGGCGCGTCGTGGCCGAAGTCACCGACCCGCAGGTGGAGATTTCGCTGGAAGAGGCGCGGAGGATCAATCCGAACGTCCAGTTGGGGGAGACGTTGATGGTGGATAGCACCCCCAACGACTTCGGTCGGATCGCCGCGCAGGCGGCACGCCAGCGGATTATGCAGTGCATCCGGGAGGCTGAGCGCGAGGTCCGCTATACCCGTCTGGCGGAGCAGGAGGGAGAACTGGTCCACGGAGTCGTCCAGAGCGTCACCCCCCAGGGGGTGATCCTGCATCTGGAGCGCACCGAGGCCGTCCTGCCGCGCCAGGAGATGGTGCCGGGAGAGCAATACGCTCTCCATGACCGGATTCGCGTCTATGTGCTGAAGGTCAACAAGACCTCGCGCGGCCCGCAGATCATCGTCTCCCGCAGCCACAAGAAACTGCTCCAGCGGTTGCTGGAACTGGAAGTGCCGGAGATCCAGAGCGGCGCCATAGAGATCAAAGCCATTGTCCGGGAAGCGGGCTCCCGCTCCAAAGTCGCTGTGGCCTCCCGGCAGCCGGGGCTGGACCCGGTGGGGTCCTGCATCGGCGTGCGCGGGACGCGCATCCAGTCCATCCTGCGGGAACTGGGCAACGAGAAGGTGGACATCATTGAGTGGAGCCCCGATCCGGTGACCTTCATCGCCAAAGCGTTGGGTCCGGCCCGGGTCCTCAGCGTGGTGCTGGATGAGGACTCCACAGAGCCCATTGCCTACGTCGTCGTCCCCGACGACCAGTTGTCCCTGGCCATCGGCAAGAGCGGGCAGAATGCCCGACTGGCGGCCAAACTGACGGGCTGGCGCGTGGACATCCAGAGCGCCACCGAAGCGGCCCAGTGGGTCTTCCGGCAGATCAAGGCGGATCCGGACATTCGGGAGGCACTGGGCCCGACGGCGGAGTTGTTGCCGCAGGTGGAGGCGGCACTGGCGCGCCGCAACCAGGAAAAGACGCCCTATACGGCCGAGGAACTGCTGGCCATCCGCCAGGTCGTGGAGAAAGTCCGCCATCATCTTCTGGAGGTGAAACGGGCGCGCAAAGGCCGCCGCAAGGTCCAAAAGGCGCGTCCCTCGGCGGCCGAAGCGGAACGCCAGGCGCGCGAGGCGGCAATCCAGGAGGCCCGCGCCCGCATCCCGGCGCACGCGTACCAGATTCCCATCTCGGAACTGGGCCTGAGCGAGCGGACTCAGAAGCACCTGGAGCGGCATCAACTGACCAGCGTGGGCCTGCTAATGGAGCGGCTGGCGGAGGGAGAGGAGGGGTTGCTCCGGCTGGAGGGCATCGGCGCCCGCGTGCTGACGGAGATTCGCGGGGCGCTGAAACCATTCCTTGCTCCTCCGGTGTCGGCGCCAGCGGAGGCGGCTCCGGTGCCGGAATCTACCCCCGAACCGACGGCGCTGGTCGCAGAGGCGGTCCCGGAGGAGGTGCCGCCAGCGGTCGCAGAGGAAATCTCGCCGGTGCCTGCGCCTCTCGCCGAGGCGGTCCCGGCGGAACCTTCGGCGCTCCCGAAGGAAACCGTCCTGGGTGAGCCTGAGTTCCTGCCTGAGGAGGAAGTCCCCGCAGGGCTCGTATGGATGCCGGAAGCGAAGGTCCCGGCAGAACCTGTATCCCTGCCCGAAGAACCGGTCCCAGGGGAACCGCTGCCGGTTCGGGAAGAAACGCCCGCAGCGGCGGAGCCCCAAATTGCGGTACCGGAAGTACGTCCCGAAGTGTCGGTTGTCCTGTCGCCGGAACCGACAGCGGTCTCTGGGGAAGTCCCTGCCGAAGTGGAGGTGGGAGAAGCAGAGGAAGAGACGGAGGAGTGGGAAGAAGAGGTGGTGGAACGGAAATTGGGCCGGAAGCCGCCCAAGCGGCATAAGAAACCCCGGCGGGAGTTCATTTACGACGAGGAATTGGGCCGCGCCGTCGCCATCCGCAAGCATCGCCGTCGCGGGGAGGACTGGGAGGAGTTTTAGGGGGAGTCCAGTCCACAGTCCACAGTCCTACCTACCCGAGAGTTGGGATGCCCACTTCCGCCCGCCGCTGAAGCGGCAGGCTCAGATACCAAAGCCCTGACGGGCTATCCGGTTCGCATCTGAGCCAGGGGCTTTTCGCCCACGAACATTTGCCCCCACCCCCCTTTATCCCCCCTCCCCCATCGCGGCGCTTGGGGGAGGGGGGAAGGGCATATGCGTTAACTTAAGGGGCTGCGCCAGTTAGGTCGCCGCCTCGGGCGCTGACTGAAGCCAGCCTCTTTGGGCCTTCGGCCGGGTCCCTTCACTTCGTTCGCAACAAGGTCGGCCTTCGCCGACCTCCTGAGGAGGGCGTCAACGCAGGTTGACGCCCGGCGCGAAGCGTAGGGGCAACCCTCGCGGTTGCCCCCAGGGGAGGCCGATTTCCAATCGGCGCCCGAAACGGCGGGAAGCGGAGAGCCGAAGCCAGCCTTAAGTTAACGCCTATGGAGGGTCAGGGGGAGGGGTGAGGAGCGCCGCCGGGCCTGGAGTCCGCAACGGCGCAGGCGCTGAAAGCGAATGGCTATGGATAACGACCTGACCCTCCAGTACCTTCAGGCCACCGCAAAGGAGTGGGGCACCCTCAGGGCCGGCGACGCGGAAATTCCCCTCACGGATGTCTTCGTCCTGCTGGAGGGGGTGGAGCGGCCGAAGCCCCGTCCCCTGGAACCCCGTCCCGACCTCCCGCCCATCCCGGAGCGGCTGAAGCACGCCGGAAGCGAATGTCCGGAGAGGGAAGCGGTGAGGACACCCATCCCCCTCTCCCGGGCCCTCCAGGAGGCGCGGCACATGGTTCTCCTGGGCGAGCCGGGCGCAGGGAAGACCACCACACTCCGGTACATCGCCCTCTGGTTCGCCGCGCGGGCCGGCGCGCAGGCTTCCAGCCTCCACGCCGACCTGGGAATAGATGAGCCCTGTATCCCCGTTCTTCTGGACCTGCGGACCCTGGCCGAAAAATGCTCATCGCTGGAGGAGGCCCTGGCCGGAGAGGTGGAACAGTTCCTCAGGAAAGGCCCGGAAGGGGCCCGGGAACTGGTCCTCCGGTGGCGGGATTCGGGCCGATTGCTCCCGCTGCTGGACGGCCTGGACGAGGTGGGGCCGGACCGGCGGGAGGACGTCCGCAAGGAGATTGCCCGTTTCGCCGCCTCCCCCGATGGCTCCAGGTGCCGGATGGTCCTCACCTCCCGCCTGGCGGGCTACGTCTCCCTGGGGGGCGATTTCAACGAGTACACCCTCAAGCCCTTCCAGAAGCCGGAGGAGGCGCGGGGCTACCTGGCGGGATGGCTGGCCGCGCTGCGCCCCGAATGGGGAGCGGGGGCCCGGGAGCGGGCCGACCGTCTCCTGGAGGAGATGGGCCGGACGGCCCTCCGCCGCCTGACGGATAACCCCCTGCTCCTCCGTATGGCCGCAGAGGTCTACGCCCGGAGGGAAGAGGTGGCCCGGAGCCGGGCCGAACTCTACCGGCGCTGGGTGGAGGAAGAGGCCTGGGAGCGGGCCCGTCGGCGGGGCGCTCCGGAGGGGGAGCGGAAACCGGCGCTGGAGCGGCTGGAGGAGATGGCCTGGGCCCTCCACAATGGCCTGAGCGTGCCGGAACTCTCCCCGGAGGAGGAGAGATTGCTGCGGGAGCGGATGGGGCTGATGGCCCGCCTGGGTGACCGGTTGGTCTTCTCCCATCTGACCATCCAGGAGTACTTTGTGGCCCGGCGCCTGGCGCGGGCCTGGCGGGAGAACCGCGCCGGCGCCTGGGGTTTCCTCCGCCCCCGCCTGCACCTCCCTGAGTGGCGGGAGCCGCTCCTCCTCCTGGCGGGCGAACTGGACCGGGACGGCGCGGTGGACCTGGTGCGGCGGGTGGTGCGGGCCCATCCGGGCCGGGGGGAATCCGCCCGCTATGAGCGCTACCTCCGGCGCGACCTCCTCCTGGCCCTCCACCTGGCCGGAGAGGCGCGGGAACTTCCCCAGGAAATCCGGCAATCACTCCTGGCCTCTGCCCGCCGGCCGCTCCAGCGAAAAGATGTGCCGGGGGGCCTGAAGGTTGCCCTGATAGAGGCCCTGAGCGCGCTCCCGGCAGATGGGGCCGTCCCCGCCCTCATCGGGGCGCTGGGGGATGAGGATCAGAGGATGCGCTATGCGGCAGCGGGGGCGCTGGGGAGAATCGGCGACCCGCAGGCCGTCCCCGCCCTCATCGGGGCGCTGAAAGACAAGGACAAATGGGTGCGCTGGGCGGCGGCGGAGGCGCTGGGGAAAATCGGTGCTCCGGCCGTCCCCGCCCTCATCGGGGCGCTGAGGGATGAGGAGTGGGGGGTGCGCTGGGCGGCGGCGGGGGCGCTGGGGAGAATCGGCGACCCGCAGGCCGTCCCCGCCCTCATCGGGGCGCTGGGGGAT
>CALDFY010000127.1 GCA_937942115.1 uncultured Anaerolineae bacterium
GGGGGCGGCTGTTGCCGGAGGACTTCCTGGGCCAGGTAGGAAAAGAGACTCTCCGTCGGTCCGACGATGCGCTTCAGGGCCTCCGAGACGTTGGCGGCCCCCCGGCTGTGGAGCATCTGCCAGACCAATTGGAGGGCGATGGGCCAGCCCTCAGTCCGGTCCACCAGAAAGGAAACCTCCGACGGCGAAAGCGGGAGACCGTATTGATGGGCGAAGAGGGCATCTGTCTCCTCCCGCGTGAAGGCCAGTTCGTCCTGACGAATCTCCAGGACCTCGCCCCGTGCCCGCCAGGCGATGAGGGAAGGGAGGCGAAGGGAATGACGACTGGAGAGGACGGTGTGGAGGAAGGGCGGCGCCCGGCCGATGAATCGGTCCAGCACAGAGAGGGTTTCCAGAGAGTTGTTCAGGAGGTGGACGTCGTCTATCACCAGCAGGTGGGGATTCTCCAGATGTTCCGTCAGTCCGTCCGCCAGCGCGTCCACCGCCGCCTTCCAGGCCAGTTGTCCGCCCTGTTCCTCCAGAAAGGCCAGCGGAAGCCGCACGGCTTCGGGACAAAAGGGGCGAAAGCCGTGAAGCAAGTGGAGCAGAAAGGTCATCGGGTCGGCGTCTTCCGCATCCAGGCGATACCAGGTGGTCGGGAGGCCTTCTTCGGAGAGGGCTGTCAGCGCCGTGCTCTTACCGTATCCGGCCCCGGCCTGGAGAACGGTCAGACGGTAGTCCAGCGCTTCCAGCAGGCGTCGGGTGAGGCGCGGACGAACCAGCACCCGCCGGTGGGGGCGCGGCGGGAGCAAGCGGGTACGGATCACCGTCGCTTCCGGCACCATGGCGTTTTCATTATAGCCTTGAAGCGGCCGGAAGACAAGCGGGGGCCGGTCCGCTATCCGGATGCCGCTCCCAGTTTGGCGTAGAGGGCATGCCGGTCTATCCGCTCGGTCAGCGGGCCGACAGTGGCCAGTTTGCGCGCGGCGACGTGCTGAGCGAAACGAGCGCAGTCGGGAAGGAGGAGGCCGTCCAGCAGGGCAACCAGAAACCCGCCCCAGAACGCGTCCCCCGCGCCGGTGGCATCGGCAACGGGAACAGGGAGCGCCGGGATGTGCTGGATGCTTCCCTTTTCGGAGACCAGGACCCCCTCCGGGCCCATCGTCAGCACGACAACGCGCGGGCCCAGTTCGTGGAATTTCCGGACGCCATCTTCAGGGGAGAGACCAGGGCCGAAGAGCCGCCGCGCGTCGTCCAGGGAAGGCTTGGTCAGGGTCGCCAGGGCCAGGGCCTGCTCCAGGGTAGCGATCGCGTCCGCCCGGTCGGGCCAGAGGCGGGGGCTGTAGTTGGGGTCCACGGAGAGGATGCACCCCCGCTCCCGTCCCAGGCGGAGGGCCCGTTCGGCGGCGTGGCGGGCCGGGGGGCGGGAGAGGGCGAAGGCGGAGACGTGCACAACCCGCGCCCGACGGACAGCCTCTTCGGTCACCTGCTCCGGTGCCAGGCGGAAGTCCGCGTCCCGGTAGGCCAGAAAATCCGGCGTCCCCCGGGTGTGGGAGACGAAGATGACGGTGGTCCGGGCGTCCGGATCCAGGACCAGACCATCGCAGAGGACGCCGGCCCCTTCCAGTTCGGCCCGCAGAAGGTGGCCGAAGGGGTCATCGCCCGCGCGGGCCACCAGCGCCGCCGTCCCCCCCAGACGGGCGACCGTCCGGGCAATGTTGGCGGGCGAGCCGCCCACGTGGACCCGGAAGGTGCGGGCATCCCGGAGGGAGTCCGTCTCCTCCACCGAGATGAGATCCACCACCGCCTCACCGACCGCCAGCAGGTCCAGCATCACACTTCACCCCTCACGCCTCACGTTTCACGCCTCACGCCTCACGCTTCACGTTTCACGTTTCACGTTTCACTCCCCAAAATACCACCCCCGCAGGTCCTCCAGCGGGATGTCGTTCTCCGGTCGGGGGTCGCGGAAGTACGGGGGAATGGGAAGGGGCCGCTCCGAAGGGCGGAAGGAATCGCCCGCCAGCACCCGCCGGACGACGTTCAAATACCCCTCGGCCGTCCGCTCCCAGGTGTAGCGGGCCAGGACCCGCTCCCGGCCCCGGTGGGCGAACTCCTCCCAGGCCGGAGGGCTCTCCAGCAGCCGCCAGAGGCCCCGGGCGATGTCGGCGGGGTCGGCGGGGTCCACCAGAACGCCGTACTCCTCCCCGTCCTCCCGCCAGATTTCGGCGGGCCCGCCGTTGCAGGTGACGACGACGGGCAGGCCCGTTGCGGCGGCCTCCAGGGGGGCCAGGCCGAAGGGCTCGTGCCAGGCCGTCAGCGCGAAGACGGAGCGGCGGCGGGCCAGCAGCCGGTAGGCCGCCGCCAGTGTCGGGTGCCCCGCCAGGGCGACCGTGGCGATTTCCCCCCAGAGGTTGTAGTCACGGACGACTTGCCGGATGCGCGCCAGAATCTCCCGTTCCGCCGGACTCCCTTCTTCCTGCCGGAGGGGGTCTTCCAGGTGGGCCGTCACCAGCAGCAGGTTGGCCCGCTCCCGCAGCGCCGGGCTCCGGGCGAAGGCGATCACCAGGCCCAGATGGTTCTTTTTGGGCTCCAGTCGGCTGGAGGCGACGATGCAGGGGAGATGACGGCGGTCCCCCCGGATGTCCCGCTCCAGCGCGGCCAGGACCCGGCGGTGGACGGCCTCCTCGTCCGGCGCCCGGGCCTGGGGGTCAAAGACGGCGGTATCCACCCCGGGCGGGACCAGGGCAAAGCGGCGGTCGTCGTGGACATCTACGGCGCCCCGATAGGCCCGGTGGCCGTACTGCTGGATTCGCTCCTGACGGGTGCTGGTGATGTTGACGGCGGACCGGTTCATGCTGAGCCGCTCCGCCGCCAATCGGCGGGCGAAGTGGTAGCGGGCATCCAGTTCGGGGAGGTTCTCCGGGGTCGCACCCAGGCCGTCCATCTTCTGGGCACCCAGGGAATGGGCCGTGAAGGTGAAAGGGATGCCGGTCTCTTCGGCGATGAGGACACCCGCCAGGCCGCCGTCGCCGTAGTGGGCCGTGAACGCGTCCGGGAAGCGGCCCTCCCGGCGGTAGAACGCCAGGATGCCCAGAACCCAATCGGGGCCGATATGGGGCCAGAGTTCCTCTTTGGGGAGAAAGGCATCGGGCCCGGCGGGGATGCGGACGATACGGACGTTCGGCGCGCCCGGATACCCATCCAGCGGCGCGTCCAGCCCGGGCCACCGGGGGTCCCGGATGCGGCGGGTGAGGATGTCCACCCGGTGCCCCATCCGGCCCAGCGCCAGCGCGACCTGCTTGACATAAACCAGTTGCCCGCCGAAGTCCGGGTGCTGTGTCCAGTACCGGTCCTGGGGGTCAAAGTTCCCCTGGGGGTTCAGGAAGGCCAGGTGCATTATCCCTTGATGCCGGTCGCCGCCACGCTCTGGATGAACCACCGCTGGAAGGCCAGGAACAGGGCCAGTACCGGTAGCGTGGTCATCGTTGCGAAAGCCAGCGTATCTCCCCACAGACGCGGGTATTGCCCAAAGAATTCCTGCATCGCCACGGTCAGCGGCCGGTATTCCGGCAGCCGGATGACCAGCAACGGCCACAGGTAGGAGCCCCAAATCCACAGGAACTTCAAAATGGCGACCGTGGCGAAGACGGGCCTAGAGTTGGGCACAATGATGTGCCAGAAGATACGCAGACGACCAGCGCCATCTATAAGGGCCGCCTCGTCCAGGTCTTTGGGAAGGCCGATGAAGAACTGATAGAACAGGTAGATAGAGAAAGCATCGGCGATGAAGGGGATAATCTGCACGATGTAGGTATCATGCCAGCCGACGCCCCCGCCTGGTTTGGGCAATCGGGTAGTCAGCAGCATCAGGGGAACAGCGACAGCCTCAAAGGGGATGATAATGAGGGCCACGATGACGGCCAGTACGATGTTCCGTCCCTTCCACTGGAGCCGCGCCAGCGGATAAGCGGCCATGCTGTTCACCAGCAACCCCAATCCCACGGTAGTCGTCGTGATAAAGGCGGAGTTCCACAGGAACCGGCCGAACGGCATGCGACGGAATACATCAAAGAAATTCTGCAAACCCAGCCCGGTGTAGGCCTCACGGATTTCAGGAGGAGCGTCGTCCAGCCTGTTCACCGGTGGCACCCACTTCAAGGGATACGGCACAAAGGCCAGGATCCCGCCCACGTCTGATGTAATCTGGGTCTCGTTGGTCTTAATCGCCGAGACGGCCATAAAGACGATGGGGAATGCGAAAAAGAATGCCAGGAGGACCATCACTGTATAGTTCAGGACGGCTTTCATCGTTGTGCGGAGACGGTAAGGAAGACCGTGGGGCATTTTTTCTCCCGGAGTGGTTGCCTGGGTAGATACTTGAGCGCTCATTCTATTGCCCTCTCTTCACGCAGTACGGCGCGCTGAACAAGGGAAACCGCCAGCACGATCAAAAAGAACACAACGGTGATCGCTGAGGCGTAGCCTGCCCGCAACTGATAGCGCCCCTCCCGGACAGCGTGCAGGATGGTTGTCATCGTTGCCTCCCCCGGTCCCCCGCCGGTCATCACCTGCACCTGGGTGAACAACTGGAAGGCCAGGATGGTCGTGGCCACGACCACGAAGATCGTGGTGTTGCGCAATTGCGGGAGCGTGACGAAGAAGAATTTCTGGATCTCATTACAGCCATCCACTTCCGCCGCTTCGTACAATTCGCTGGGTATTTCCTGGAGGCCGGCCAGAAAGATGACCATCTGGAATCCCACCCCCTGCCAGATGGATAGCAGCATAATGGAGGGGAACGCCAGTTTGGGGTCACCCAGCCAGTTAAAGGGACCCAGGCGTCCCCATGAAACGGCCTTCAGAAACGCGTTGATCGTGCCCACGCCCGGGTTGTAGAGGAAGAACCAGATTACCGCGACCACGACCATTGGCACAACCACGGGCATAAAATAGAGGGCCCGAAAGAGATTCACTCCCCTGATCTTCTGGTTGACCAATATCGCCAGGAGCAGAGCGAACGCTGACTGCAATGGGACAACAACCAGGGCGAAGTAGAAGTTGTTGGTCAGCCCTTTCCAGAACGTTGGGTCGCCAGCGGCGACCAGGAAGCGCCTTCCGAAGAGATGAAACTGCGCCAGTTCCTGCAATCCCTCGTACCGTCTGTCGCTGCGCAGAAGGGTACGAGGCCGTGGATAGAGAACCTGACCATCCTCATCCCGCTGTATTTCCCCGGTGACCGGGTCTTTCAGAGGTTCCATCGGAATGATGTGGATTCGCAGTAACTGGCGATAGTTTCCCAGGCCGACGAACTGGGGTGGGTTGGGGGATAACAGCCGCGTGTCGGTGAGGCTGAGCTGAAAGGCCATCAGGAAAGGAATGGCCAGGAAGATGGTTAGCCCGATAGCAGCCGGGGCCAGCATCAGCCAGGCCACAGCATTCTCTTTTATCCGCTCCATCGGGGGTCTGGGTCGCCGTTTCAGATCGGTTTTTTCCCCTGATCTCCTCATTTCGCACTTTCTCCTGCAAACCTCCGCTTGGCGGTATTGTGGCTTAAGAGCTGTCTGAAAATCTGAACGAGGAATAAAGATGTTCGTAGTCAGCCACGAAGCGAAGCGGAGTGGCGTTCTGAGCCAAAACGGCACTCCACTTCCGTGCCTTACTACGAACGACGGCACTCCACTTCGTTCCGTGCCCCACTACGAGCGACTTTTCAGACCATCTCTAACAAATGATCGGGGCAATCGCCCAGGTGAACTGCGGAGGTCCAAAACTATCTATGTCCCGTGAGAGAGGGGCCAGGGGGAATCGCCCCTGGCCCCTTCTCTGTGCCGCCTTACCCCCTGTCTTACCGTTAGTAGTTGCTTGAGTAGTTGCTTGCTTTCAGGTCGGCGTCAATCTTGTCCACGGCTTTGTCCAACTCCGTCTGCACATCGGCGCCGTCGGCGATGTTCCGGAAGGCCGTGGAGAAGGCCGCCGTGATGGTCGGATAGGCGGCGGTGATGGGACGGGGCACACCCCAGCCGGCCTTGAGTTGCGCCACGAAGGTGTACAGCAGGCCACCGGGAGCGAACCGCTTATCAGCCTCAAAGACCGAGATGCGGGCCGGAATTGCCCCGTTGGCGTCGGTCATAATCTTGATGTTCTCCGGCTCCAGCAGGAACTTGAGCACTTTGGCCGTCGCCTCCGGGTACTTGCAGGCGCTGGTGATCCCCCAGTTCCAGGAACCCATACCGGTCTTGGGGCCGGTCCCGAAGTCGGGCATCGGCAGGAGCAGCAGGTCGTCGCCCACAGCCTGGATATGGTCGTTGGCCGTCCAGTGCCCGACCCAGGCCAGGGCGCATTTGCCGCTGGTGAAGCAGTCGTCGGTGGCCGCGCGGGCGTTGGCGTATCCCTTCTGGAACCAGCCCTGGATCATCTTCATCGCCGCAACGGCCTCAGGCCCGTTGAGTACACCTTCGGCCGACTCATAGGTCTGGCGATCAATCAGGTCGGCTCCGAAACTCTGGAGTACGGGCGAGAAGCCATAGGTCAGCCACTCGCTCGGCGCCGACGGCGCGTAGTTCATCTTCAGGTCAATCGCGTACTCCGTTTCGGGCAGCGCCGCCAGAGCCTCCAGAGCCGCGTTGAACTCTTCGCCGGTCCACGGGTTCTCTACCGTGGGGATACGCACTCCGGCCTTTTCCAGGTAGGATTTGCGCGCCCAGATGGCCAGCCCGGAGTCAAACTGCCCCAGACTGTAGAGCCGGCCGTCCCGATAGGTGCCCTGGGCGATGATGGAGGGGAGGAAGTCCGCCAGTTCGTCCTGGGTGAAGTAGTCGTCCAGCGGGATCAGGTAGCCGCCCCAGACGTAGTTATAGACGAAGGGGCCATCAAAGTCAAGTAGGCAGGGCAACTGGCCCGCGACGGCGGCGGCCTGTACCTGCTGATTGTAATCGCCCTCGGGCAACTCTACGAGATTCAACTGGATATTCGGGTCAGCCCACCCGCTGAAGATTTTCGTCAGCGCATCCCGCTCGCCGCCCCGACCGGAGTGGAACCAGATGTCAACGGTTACAGGTCCTTCGGTGGGGGGAGGACTGGTAGGCTTTGGGGGGGCGACTGTGGGAACCGGCGTTGCAGGGGCAGGAGTGGGGGTCCCGGCCCGACACGCGCTGACCACAAGGGTCAGCAGGATGAGCAGGGTCACGACGACCCACGACACTTTCTGGGTTTTCATTTTTTCACCTCCTCGGTTGTAAGTCTATGAGAGCATTCCAGGTTGGAACGATTTGGAGAAGCCGCGATGGTCTCTGATATGTTGAACTACCCGATAAGCCTCACCTCCTTATAAATATTGCTGTCTGGCGGTGATTTAAACCGGTTGCAATCACTGGTTTAAAAACTACCCACCTGACAGTTTTCAGCCAAATGCGGGTGTGAAATGGATGGGAAGAGGCCAGGCATTGGTTAAGCATCGCTCCACGAACCGCAACCCAATCTGGAAGATGCTCAAATCCCGCCGGTCGGCCCGATCCACCAGA
>CALDFY010000128.1 GCA_937942115.1 uncultured Anaerolineae bacterium
AAGGCGGCCCGCCGCGCCGCCGAAGAACTGGCCCGCCGGGAGGCCGAACACATCGGGCCGCTCTCCCTGGTGCCGGATGAGAGCACCCCAGCAGAGCGCGGACCAGGAGCCAGCCGTGGTTCGGGTGCATGGCAATGGAACTTTTGGACCTGGGGTGACCTCTTCGCCCCGCGCCAGGCCCTGGCGCTGGCCACCTTCGCCCGGCTGGTGCGGGAGGCCGTTGCCGGGGTGCAGGGGGAGACGGGCGACGCCGAGTTCGCCCGGGCCGTGGCGACCTGCCTGGCCGTGGCAGTGAGTGCAATGGCCCCTTATAACGCTGGTACGTCGTTCAATCATCCAGCTTTTGGTATTCGGGAAGTATTTCTGGGCAGCGGTTTTCCAATGAAACCTGATTTCGCGGACTCTAACCCGCTAATTGATATGCTAAATCCAGGATTTGCATACTTCCTGCAACTATGCCTTGATTTTCTCGAACTGGAAAACGCCTTACACTCGCGCTCTGCTACTGTCCGGCAGTGCTCCGCCACCGCCATCCCCCTGCCCGATGGCTTTGTGCCCTATGTCGTCACCGACCCGCCGTATTACGACGCGGTCCCCTATGCCGCCCTCTCCGATTTCTGCTACGTGTGGCTGCGGCGGATGCTCCACGATTTCCACCCGGACCTCTTCCGCCTGCCGCTCACGCCCAAGGGGGAGGAGTGCATCCTGGACCCCGGCCCTCCGCCGCCGGGCGAGCCGGAGAAGACGAAGGAGTACTTTGAAACCACGATGCAACAGGCCCTGGCGGAGGCCCGGCGAGTGGTCCAGCCCGACGGCCTGGCAGTCGTCCTCTTCGCCCACAAGGGGACGGCGGGCTGGGAGGCCCTCTTGAACGCGCTGGTCCGGGCCGGATGGACGGTCACCGCCTCCTGGCCGATTGAGACCGAGCGCGGTGCCAGAATGCGGGCCAAAAACTCGGCCGTGCTGGCCTCCTCGGTCTTCCTGGCCTGCCGGCCCCGGCCGGAGAATGCCGGGGTGGGGGAGTGGCGGGATGTTCTTGCGGAGATGAACCGCAAGGTGGCGGCGTGGCTCCCCAGGCTGGAGAAAGAGGGGATTCACGGGGCCGATGCGATTTTTGCCTGTATTGGGCCAGCCTTGGAGGTTTATAGCCAGTACGACCGGGTGGAGACCGCCGCCGGGGAGGTCATTCCCCTGGGGGAGGTGCGCAACGGCAAGGGGCAGGTGGTCCGGCGGGGCTATCTCTCCTACGTCTGGGAGGCGGTGGCGCGGGAGGCGCTGCGGATGCTCTTCCGGGAGGCCGACCCCGCCGGATTGGAGGAGGACGCCCGCCTGACGGCGATGTGGCTCTGGACGCTCCGGGTCCGGGCCAACGGGGAGGCCGTCGTGGAGGAACCCCTCTGGGAGGACGAGGAGGATGAGGAAACGGCCCGCCCCCGGCCCGCCGGGTGGGCCCTCCCCTACGACGACGCCCGCCTGATGATCCAGGCCCTGGGCGCGGACGAGGCCGGTCTGAAGCGGCCCGGCGGCATCCTGGAGGTGAAGGGCAATACCGCCCGCCTCCTTTCGGTGACGGAGCGGCGGCGTTTCCTGCTGAAGGAGGCGCCGGAAGAACGGGCCGCCCGTGGGCGCCGCCCATCCCGGGGGCAACTCCCCCTGTTTGCGGAGCCGCCGGAGCGGGGGGAGGAGCCACCGGCGCCCCGGCCCGGCCGGACGACGCTGGACCGGCTGCACCAGGCGATGCTCCTCTTTGCGGCGGGGCGGAGCGAGCCGCTGCGCGCCTTCCTGGTGGACGAAGGAGTCGGCCGCGACCCCCGCTTCTGGTCCCTGGCCGATGCCCTCTCCCGTCTCTACCCCGCCCACTCCCCGGAGAAGCGCTGGGTGGACGGGCTGATTGCGAGGAGGAAGAGTTTGGGGATATAAGTGCGCGGAGGTCATTTCCCTGGTCGCCGCTTTCACCTCCTACCTGCGGGGCCGACAAACCTCCCCGCACCGCCCTACCCAGGAGACCGGATAAGCACTGCGCACTCCGCACTCCACACTTCGCACTCCACACTGCGCACTCCCTTGAGGAGGTAACTATGGCCATTCTGAAACCCTGGCACCAAGTGGCCGTTCCCCGCGAAGACCTGCGTCGGGGCGTTCCCCTGGACGCGGCCGAGTTCGCCATCCACCTGGACCAGGTGATGGACGGACGGGCGCCCCGGGATTACGTGGACCCGGAGCGCTTCTTCGCCCGCACCTACCTGACCGACGCCTTCCGCAGGATGGCCTCGGAGGCGCTGCGCCGCCTGAACGGTGACCTCATCGGCACCTCCCCCGGCATCAACCTCACCACCCAGTTCGGCGGCGGCAAGACCCACTTCCTGACCCTCCTCTACCACCTCGTCCGGGGCGGGGACGGCGCCGCCGCCTGGCCGGGCGTCCGCGATCTCCTGAAGGAGGCGGGCCTATCCCGGGTTCCCCCCGCCCGCGTGGCCGTCTTCATCGGCAACCGCTTTGACTTCGTCGTCGGCGCCGGCGTGGAGGGAGAACCCCGGCGGCGGACCCCCTGGGGAGACCTGGCCTGGCAACTGGGCGGCCCCGACCTCTTCGCGCGGGTGCGGGAGCACGATGAAAAGGGCGTCGTCCCCGGCGGCGAAATCCTCCAGCAGGTCTTCACCACCGAACCGACCCTGATTCTGATGGACGAGGTGCTCAGTTTCATCCGCCGGGCGCGGGAGGCCGGAGAGCCGTATGCCCGCCTGGGCTCCCAGTTCTACAGTTTCCTGGACGTCCTCTCGCGGGAGGTGGCCGGCGCGTCCCGGATCGTCCTGGTCGTCTCCCTCCCCCTCTCCGAGTACGAGATGACCCAGGAGGACGAGGCGGAATTCCAGCGGCTGGATAAGTTGCTGGGACGGCTGAGCAAGGCGGTGCTCCTTTCCGAGCGGATGGAGATCGCCGAGATTGTGCGCCGGCGGCTGTTTGAAGACGTGGGGGACCGGCAGGAAATCCGGCGCGTCGCCCGGGCCTACGCCGAATGGGCCCGGGACCATCGGGCGCAACTCCCGGAATGGTTCCCGGTGGAGGGGGCGGAGCGGCTCTTTGAGACCGCCTATCCGTTCCACCCCACCGTCCTCTCCGTCTTTGAGCGGAAATGGCAATCGCTTCCCCGCTTCCAGCGGACGCGGGGCATCCTGCGGCTCCTGGCGCTGTGGGTCTCCCGGGCCTACCAGCAGGCCTTCCGGGAAGCCGGACGGGCGCCGCTGATCACCCTGGGCTCCGCCCCGCTGGACGACGCCCTTTTCCGGGCCGCCGTCTTTGAGCAATTGGGGGAGGGACGGCTGGAGGCGGCCATCCTTTCGGACATCGCCGGAGAGGAGGCCCACGCGGTGCGCCTGGACGCGGAGGCCCCGGAGACCGTCCGGCAGGCCCGGCTCCACCGGCAGGTCGCCACGGCCGTCCTCTTTGAGTCCTCCGGCGGGCAGGTGCGCAACGAGGCTACGCTGCCCGAAATCCGCCTGGCCGTGGGCGGGCCGGAGATGGACATCGGGAGTGTGGAGGACGCGCTGGAGGACCTGGTGCGCCGTTGCTACTACCTGGACGCGAAGGGGACGGCCTACTGGCTGAGCTACCGCCCCACTCTGAACAAACTCCTGGCCGACCGGCGGGCGACCTTCGCCGGCCCCCAGGCCGAGGAGACGGTGCGGGAAAAGGTGCGGGCGGCCATCCGCGACGTCTTCCGGGGAGGCCCCTCCCTGGACCGCCGCTACTTCCCGGAGACCCCCGCCGACCTCCCGGACGCGCCGGCCCTGACGCTGGTGGTCCTCTCTCCGGAGGACGGGTGGGAGCCCGACCGGCGGGAGGCGACCCGCCGTCGGGTAGAGGCGATGATCCGGGAGTACGGCGGGCGGGGGCGGACCTTCAAGAGCGCGCTCCTCTTCGTTGCCCCGGAGGGGGGCGCGGCCCTGGCCGACGAGGTGCGCACCCTGCTGGCGCTGGAGACGCTGGAGGACCCGGCGGAGCAGGAGCGGCTGCGGCTGGAACCGGCCCAGGTGCGGGAAATTCGGGAGAAACGTCAGCGGAGCGAACGGGACCTGAGGGAGCGGGTCTGGCGGGTTTACCGCCACATCCTCCTGCTGGGGGAGGACAACGAGTTGCTGGAGGTGGACCTGGGACTCCTGCACTCCAGCGCGGCCGAGTCACTGGTCGGGTTAATTCTGGCCCGCCTGCGGCAGGAAGGGCTGCTGGAAGACCGGGTCGGCCCGGACTTTCTGGTGCGCAACTGGCCGCCCGCCTTTTCCGAGGAGTGGAGCACGAAATCGGTGCGGGACATGTTCTTTGCCTCTCCCCGGTTTCCCCGGTTGCTGAACCCCGAAGTGCTGCGCGACACCATCGCGGAGGGCGTCCGGGCGGGGAAATTCGGCTACGTGGGAAAGGCGTACGGAGAGTACCGGGGCCGGCCCCGCATAGATGACCCAGCGCTCCGGCGGGAGGAGGTGGAATTCTCCGACCAGGTGGTGCTTCTGCCCCGGGAGCGGGCGCTGGCCCTGCGGGGAGAAGGAGAACCGGAGCCGGCTCCGGTTGAGGAAAGGGCCGTCCGGGAAGCGCCGGAAGAGAAGGTAGCGGGTATCTCCCCGCCTCCGCCACCCCCGGAGGCCCCGACCGTTCCTTCCGTGCCGCCGGTGGAGTTCTTCCGGCGCGTGGCCTGGGAGGGGGAACTGCCGCCGCAGAAATGGACGAACTTCTACATGAAAGTGCTGACCCGTTTTGCCACCGACCCCAGCCTGCGGATTCGCGTCCGCTTTGAGGTGGCGCCGGATATGGGCGTTGCGCCGAATCAGGTGGAAGAGATCAAACTCGCCCTGCGGGACCTGGGCCTGACGGAGCGGCTGGAGGAAACGTAGGGGCAGGGCTTGCCCCTGCCCCCCTTTATCCCCCCTCCCCCATCGCTGCGCTTGGGGGAGGGGCCGGGCATAGGCGTTAACTTAAGGCTGGCTTCGGCTCTCCGCTTCCCGCCGCCTCGGGCGCCGATGGGAAATCGGCCTCCCTGGACGCTTCGCGCCGGGCGGCAACCTGCGTTGACGCCCCTCTCGGGAGGTCGGCGAAGGCCGACCTTGTTGCGAACGAAGTGAAGGGACCCGGCCGAAGGCCCAAAGAGGCTGGCTTCAGTCAGCGCCCGAGGCGGCGACCCAACTGGCGTAGCCCCTTAAGTTAACGAATATGAGGGGGTGGGGTGAGGGCAGAACATCCGCCAGCAAAAGTGTCACCAATGCTGAACCATCCCTTGCTTTCTATCCCTCTGTAAAGCCAAAGTTGAGGGGAGGGGTGAGGTGAGTGTAACAACCGGCCGCCAGGTCCGCCGGTGGAGGGG
>CALDFY010000129.1 GCA_937942115.1 uncultured Anaerolineae bacterium
CACATAACCGACGATGCCCACTCGGCCCACGGCCAGCCGGTGGCCCCGGGCCAGCATGCGCCGGCCGCCCTCCGAAGAGGCGGCCCGCAGGACGGCGTACTCTCCCGCCTCATCTACCAGGAAGATGCCCGCGTGGTAGAAACCGAAGCGGTCGGAGATGAGGCGGACGGTTTCGTCCAGCAAGGTATCCAGGTCACGGATTTCGGCGGCGTGGCGGGCGACAATGGCCGCCGCCTCCAGTTGGGATGTGCGGCGGGTCAGTTCAGCCGTGCGCTGGGCCACCAGCCGCTCCAGGCCGGTATACAGTTGTTGGAGTTCGGCGGCCATCTCGTTGAACGTCCGGGCCAGGAAGCGGAACTCCTCCAGGCCCCGAACGGGAACCCGCTCCTCCAGGCGTCCTTCGGCTAATCGCCGGGCGGAAGCGGAGAGAGTATGGATCCCGCCTATCACGCCCCGCAGCGCCACCACCGCCGCGAAAGCCGCCGCCAGGATGACCGCTACCGTCACCAATGGAGCGATGAGAACCAGTCGCCGTGCCGCCAATTGGGCCTCCGCCATAGCCTTCTGGTAGCGCGCCCTGGCCAGCGCAACCATAGCGGCAGTATCCTGCTCCACCAGGCGGTGGTTCACATCCAGTTGGGCCAGCAGGTAGCGGGCCCACGTCCGGTCATTGGCTTCCACGGCTTGGAGAATCTTCCGGACGACATCCACCACGTTGCCCAGCGTTATCGCCACCGTTTCTGTACGATTCCGAAAATCGCTTCCAACAGGAAATTCCCGGACGTGGGATCGTAGAGCACCCTGATAACCCTGCAATGTAACCAGATAGGGAGAAACCCGCCGGGTCATTTCCTCCGGGCCGCTGCCTCGGTTCATCTCCTCCCGCACCACCAAGACCAGTTCGGTCGTCTGATGGGCCGTAGTCAGCACCGTCTCTGTAAATGTGGTGGCTTTCTGCATCTCAATAACAGCATCCCGGATGCGCAGCACCTGCCAGAGCCCAAAGGCGCCACCGACCAACGCGATGACCATCACGAAGAGCGCCAGGCCGGCCAGCCGACCGCCGATTGTATTCAGAAACCGTCGGAAAGAAGACCGTTCCATCGCCGTTCACCTCACCCGCTACAAGGGGACCTCGTCGGCGTACGTGTAGACCTCAATCCCCAGTTGACGGGCCACCCGAAGGGCCCGCTCCTCCACCATCGGCGAAATCACAATTTTCCGGTCGGCTCGCCGCCCCTCCTGGCGCTCGTAGAAATGAACCTTGCGGTCAAAAGTGTACATGTCTGAACGGCTCATAGAAGACTTGATCTCACAGATGATGAGCGTGCTATCCTGAACGATAAGGTCCAGTTCCACCTGGTCCGGGTGTCCGAACACCTCGCCGGTGTGGTCGTACGCCTGATACCGAAAAACCCGGACGCCGAAACTCTCCTCCAGGATGGCCTGGATGCCGTTTCGGAAAGCGGATTCGGCGAAGATGCCCCAGCGGGCGCCGATGGCTGTGATGCCGGTATCTATCCGCTGGGTCAGGCGGCGGATCTGTTCCTGATTCTCCTCCCAGCGGCGATTCCATTCGGCCTGAGTCTCCTCCCAGCGACGGTTCCATTCGGCCCAGCGCCGCTCCGATTCCTCCCAGCGCCGATCCCATTCCGCCCGCTGCTCCTCCCAGCGCCGCTCCGATTCCTCCCAGCGCCGATCCCATTCCGCCCGCTGCTCCTCCCAGCGCCGCTCCCATTCGGCCCAGCGCCGCTCCGATTCGGCCCGCTGCTCCTCCCAGCGCCGCTCCCACTCAGCCCAGCGCCGCTCCGATTCGGCCCGTTGCTCCTCCCAGCGGCGGTTCCACTCCTCCCGGTCCCGACGCAGTTCGGCCAGCATCTCCTCAAAGCGGCCCTCCGTCTGGGCCCGGTCGGCAAAGCGCTCCCCCGCAATCTCCAGCACCCATGCCCGGATCTCCGGGTCGCTCCGGACCAGTTCCGGCAACTCCTGACGGATCAGGGTGATAATGTCCCGCTCTACTTCAACCGCCATAGCCATCCCCCCGGTGCAACTGGATGATGCCCTCGGCGGCCCGGAAGGCCCGCCCCAGTTCCCGAACTGCGGTGCGCAGGATGGTTTCCACATCGGTGGAGGCACGGACGCGGGCGGAGACCTCGGCGCGAATGCGCTCCCAATCGGCCCGGCGCCGGGTCTCCTCAAAGAGGCGCATCCGCTCCAGGGCCACCGCCGCCTGGTCGGCCAGCGTCCGGTAGAGGCGGACTTCCCGGTCTGTGAAGGGATAAGGCCCGGAGAGGGATTCCACCATCAACCATCCCAGGAGCTGCTCGCCGGCCAGCAGGGGGACACCCAGGACAGCCCGAACCCCCAGGACGTTCAGGAACACATACCGGGATGTCTCATCCACATCGGGGTATGTGGCCACATCCGGAATGACGACCGGTTCGGTAGCCTGCCGGGCAATGAAGGGAATCTGGGCCACACTCCAGCGACGGCCCAGCGAGGGGGACCGTTCTTTCCCGCGCTCCCAGGCGGCCACCACATCTACCGCCGGGTCCTCTGGTGGGCTCTGAGGATCCAGAATCGCCAGCACACAGCGGCCAATCTCCGGTGCCACGACATAGTCCACAAAGGCGCGAAGGACTCCATCGGGCGTGGTAGCCGTGCTGATGGCCTGGCTCGCCCGGTAGAGGGCCTCCATCTCCGCCAGCGTCCGCCGGGTCTCCTGGAAGAGGCGGGCGCTCTCCAGCGCCAGGGCGGCTTGCTCGGCCACCGCCTGGGCCAGGGCAACGTCCTCCTCGGTGGGAGGTCGACCGGAAAGGGCCAGCGCCACCCGCCCGATGGTCTCGCCCGTAGCCAGTTGCAGGGGGACCGTGAAGGCGGACGAAATCCCCTCAGGGGGAGAGGCCTGTTCCCTGGGCCTCACCTCCACACCGTCGTAAACGTACCCCCAGCCAGGCCGCTCGGAAGCCATCCGACCCCACTCCTGGCGGGCGTACTCCCGGCTGAGGGCCTCCACTTCGCGCAGGCGGTCCTGAACCTCCGATAGCAGGCGGGCGTTCTCAATGGCCAGGGCGATCTGGTCGGCCATCGTCTGCAGAACGGCCACATCCTCATCGGTAAAGGCCTCCGGCTCCACGGACTGGACATCCAGGACGCCGATGACCTGCTCCCCCACCTTTAGCGGCAATGCCATCTCCGAACGGGTATGGGGGAGGTCGGGGTTGCTCAAGAAGACCGCATCCGCGCCCACATCCAGCGCGATGCGGGGCTTCCCCGTCCCCGCCACGGTGCCGACGATTCCCGTCTCTCCGACCGCCAGGCGGTGGCCCCGGGCCAGCATGCGCTGGCCGCCCTCCGACGAGGCGGCCCGCAGAACGGCGTATTCTCCCACCTCATCCACCAGAAAGATGCCGGCGTGGTAGAAGCCAAACCGCTCCGAGATGAGGCGGACGGTCTCGTTGAGAAGAGTATCCAGGTCGCGGAATTCGGCGGCGCGGCGGGCGACGGTGGCCGCCGCCTCCAGTTGGGATGTGCGGCGGGCCAGGTCGCGGTTGGCCTGCTGCAAGCGGAGGGAGGTCTCTGCCAGTTCGCGGGTCCGCTCCTCCACCCGTTTCTCCAACTCCCGGGTTAACTCCCGCAGGGGGTTAAAGAGCTGCCGGTTCAGCACCGCGTAGGACATGAGCGTCACCACGACCAGGGTCGTCACGCTCAGGGACGGAAAGTTCACCTCAACCACGGAAAAGACCAATGCGGAGATGAGCAGCACCGTGAACGCGACCATCAGGGAGTAGTCCTGGACTCGCCGCCGCTCCTGCCAGAGGAGAACCAGGGCCAGGATCGGACCGACCACCTGGGGAAGAGCGAGCACGAAACTGAGCGGTGTACGGTTCCAGGAAATCGTTCCGGAGGGAGTAATACGAACGTTATAAACGAGCTGATGGCGGAAAAGAGGGATAGCGAGGAAACCGATACCGACCACCCCCAGGAGGCTGACCCATTGGGGCCAGCGGGCCCTCGTCTCCGTATACGCCGCGCTGAAGGCCAGCATCAACGGAGCAATCAGGAGAAACGCCAGCGAGGAGATTTCCATCCAGAACTGCTGGATGGGTCCTGCCTGCCAGACCCGCCAGAGGGAGATGCGCAAAAGGACCCCTGTGCCCGACCACAGAGCGAAAGTCAGCAGCAGCAGGGCAAAAAGCAGGTTCACCCGCCGACGGACACCCGCGCCCAGCACGAGCGGGATCAGGCCGACGGAGATGATGGCCACTGCCCCGTAGGCAATCAGGTCAATCCAGAACGTACTCATCTGGGCGCTCATCCGACGACCTCCTGAAGGCCCGCTCCTCCTTGTGCCGGCCCGGTGACCTCCACCACGGCCCATGAGGCTCGCAGCGCCCGCCCCAGTTCCCGGACGGTGGCCTTGAGAACCATGTCCGGGTCCAGGGAGGCCCGTAACCGGGTGGAGATTTCGGCGACCAGCCGCTCCCGGGCGGCCCGGCGCTGGGCCTCCTCCAGCAGGCGGGCGTTCTCCACCGCCAGCGCCAGCCGTTCCGCCACCGTCTCGGCAGCCGCAATCTCCTCCGGACGCCACCGGCCCGCCTCCCGCTCCCGGTGGAACCCCAGCACGCCGACCGCAATACCCCGCAGTTTCACCGGCACGGCCAGCAGGTACCGGGAATCCTCCTCGCCCACCGCGACCGAGCCAGAGGCGCGGGCCTGCTCAAAGAGGCCCTGCCAGACCCCCTCCGGAACCTCCTCCGGCCCCGTCCACAGACGGACGCTCTCCGGAGCCTCCCGGACGAACCGCTCCCACGCCTGGGTCGTATATCGGCGGTAGAGGGCCTCCAGTTCCCGCAGGCTGGCCCGGGTTTCGGAAAAGAGGCGGGCGTTCTCCAGGGCCACGGCCAGTTGGTCCGCGATTAACTCCAGGACCGCGACCTCCGTCCCATCCATCCGGATTTCGGTGGGGAACCGAACCACCATCACCCCCAACGTCCGCTCCGGAAGCCGCAGAGGGAGGTCCACCTCGTACAGGCCCCCCCACCACCCGGACCGGACGGCGCGGCTCTGGAGGGCCTCCTGGGCCAGCGGCGACGCGCCGGGGGGCGTCATATCTACCGGCACAATCTGTCGGCGCTCCACCATCGCCCGGGCGACCAATCCGCCTTCCGGACTTGCGATGTAGAAAATCACCTCCTCCAGGTCCGTCCATCGGGCCATTTCCTCGGCCACGCGAGAGAGCAGGACGTCCGGCTCCCCCAGTGCGGCGGCCTTCCGGGCAGCGGACGTAGCGGCCTCCAGCCAGCGGGCCCGCCGTTCCAGTTCCCGGGTCTGGCCCTCCAGCAAAGTGTAGGCCTGCGCCCGTTCCTGGGCCGATCGTTGGGCCGCCCGCATCGCCCCAATGAGCGAACGGTTGGAAAGCCCTACAACAACCAGCAATCCCGCCAGCAGCATCAGGAAGACGGCGGTGGCAGCAAACCAATCGGTGATGGCCATCGGATTTTCCCTGACCACCACCCATTGGGAGAGCCACCCCAGGTAGGCAAACAGCATAAAAGCCAGGTGGATGAGCAAACTGAAGAGGCCCGCCAGTAGCCCCGTCCGCAGGTCGGAGAGGACCATCGCCAGCAGGGGGAGAATCATCAGGTAGAGGCGCCCATCCCCGACCAGCCCGCCGCGCAGAAAGGCGATGACCGCTACGCCGTAGCCCACCAGCAGGAAACCGATGAGCCGGAGCCGGTGGGGAATGCGGCGCAGAACCGCCAGGAGGAACAGAACCCCATAAAGAACGCCGAACAGGGGCAGCGCCGCTCCCCGCTCCGGATAACGAATGGCCTCCACCCCGGTGGCGATGATGACCGGAGTTGCGGTGACGGTCAGCACGATCAGGAGAACGTTCAGCGCGCGGGCCTGCCAGGCCTGAAATTCGGTCAACTCACTCTGTCTCCGGGTATCGGGCATCTGATGTGCCTCCTTGCACAGGCTGAAGCCTGTGCTACCTCGTTCCCAGTTCCGCGTAGCCGCCGCGGGCGTCCAGCACCCGTCCCAGTTGCTGCAGCGTCGTCTGCAGGGCCGTCCGCAGGTCAAATGTGGCCGTAATCCGGTCGGCGATGCTCCGCAGCGCCTCCTCCTGCTCCGCCCGCTGCCGCATGCTTTCCAGCAGACGGGCCCGCTCCAGGGCAACAGCGGCCTGGTCGCCGATCACTTCATAAAGTCGCAGCGCAGCCGGGGAGAAGGGACCCGGCGCGGACCGCAGAATCACGACCTGACCGATCGCCCGCTCCCCTACCCGCAGGGGGATATTGACCAGCGCGCCGACGCCGGCGCTGAGGAACAGTCCCCGGGCCTTGTCCGGCATTTGGGGATCCCGCTGAGCGTCCTCGCTGACCCACATCCGGCTCAGCATTGAGACGGGCAAAGGCGCCTCGGCGACCGCCATCCGCGTTCCGGGCCGGAATGTGGGCTCCCGGTCTCGCCGCCAGACTCCCCGGTACGTCAGTGCCTCGGGGACCCCGTCGGAGGATTCAAACTCCACCACCACGCAGCCATCCGCCTCGGTCTCGGAGACGGCTTCAATGATGACATCCGCCACGTCCCGCACAGTGGTCGCAGAGGCCAATCGGCGGCTGAAGCGATAGATGGGGCTGGTCGCCTCCAATATTGCGGCCTCTTCGGAAAGCCGCCGGGCGTTCTCTATGGCAATGGCCAACTGGTCAGCCATGCTCTGGAGGGCGCGGATGTCGTCTTCATCAAACGCCGCCTCCTCGGTAGATTGAACATTGAGCACGCCCAGAAGCCGTTCGCCGACCATCAGCGGCAGGGTCATCTCGGAGCGGGTGTAGGGGAGGAGCGGGTTGGCGAAACGGACGGCGTCCTTCCCCACGTCCAGCGCAATGCGGGGCTTGCGGTGGAGGGCCGTCCAGCCGACCATACTGGTCTCCGCCACCCGCAGGCGATGGCCCTGGGCCTTCATCTGGGCACCGGCTTCGCCGGTCGCTTCCCGCAACACCGCCCACTCTCCCGTCTCGTCTATCAGGAAAATCCCGGCATGGTAGAAGCCGAAGCGGTCCCGGATCAGGTTGACGGCCCGCCACAGCAACTCGTCCACATTGAAAATAGAGATGATGGCCCGGCTTACCTCGGCGCTGGCCTCCAGTTGAATGGCCCGCCGCTGGAGGGCGTAGTTGGCCTCCTGGAGGGCGCGAGTCCGCTCCTGCACCCGGTCTTCCAGTTCGTTGTAGAGGGTCTGCAGACGGTCGGCCATCTCGTTGAAGGCCTGGGCCAGACGGCCGAACTCATCGGCCCGCTCCACTGCAACGCGCGTCTCCAGGCGGCCGGCGGCCAGGTGGGCCGACGCTTCCGTCA
>CALDFY010000130.1 GCA_937942115.1 uncultured Anaerolineae bacterium
ACGCTTCGCGCCGGGCGTCAACCTGCGTTGACGCCCTTCTCAGAAGGTCGGCGAAGGCCGACCTTGTTGCGAACGAAGTGAAGGGACCCGGCCGAAGGCCCAAAGAGGCTGGCTTCAGTCAGCGCCCGAGGCGGCGACCCAACTGGCGCAGCCCCTTAAGTTAACGCATATGGGGTCAAGGGGAGGGGTGAGGCCTATCACCTGGCAGGCGATAAAACAGACACCTGGAATTTTAATGGCCTTTCAAAAGTGTCCCGATTTCATTCAGAAGATGAACCATCCCGGCGCTTCCCACCCGGGTGCCGCCGAAGGCAGCGGGGGGTCAGGTGAGGTTGACGGAATCGGGAGTTTGCGGTATAATATGCCTGCAAACGGTCCTCGGTAGCTCAACAGGTAGAGCGGCCGGCTGTTAACCGGTTGGTTGCAGGTTCGAGTCCTGCCCGAGGAGCCAGAGAGGCCGCTGATCGCCTCCCCCCATCCCCCGTGCACCGGCCCGGCGAACCGCCGGGCCGGTTGCGTTATTTCCAGAAAGGTGTACAATTCATGCCACACCCTTGAGGAGGCGATTTTATGCCACCTGTCCTGGAACTGCGCGGCATCACCAAAGCCTTCCCCGGTGTCCTGGCCAACGACCACATCCATCTGACCCTGGAAGAGGGTGAAGTCCATGCCCTTCTGGGCGAAAACGGCGCCGGAAAAACCACTCTGATGAATATCCTCTATGGACTGTACTCCCCCGACGAGGGGGAGATTTTTGTCCGGGGGCGTCGGGTGGAGATTCGCGGGCCAGGGGACGCCATCGCCCTCGGTATCGGCATGGTCCACCAGCACTTCATGCTGGTCCCCGTCCTCACCGTCACCGAAAACGTCATGCTGGGCGTGGAGTCCGTGAAGAACGGCATCTTCCTGGACCGGGCCGCCGCCGCCCGACGCATCCGTGAAATCTCCCGCCAGTACGGGCTCCAGGTGGACCCGGACGCGCTGGTCAAGACCCTGCCCGTCGGGGTCCAGCAGCGGGTGGAAATCATCAAACTCCTCTACCGCCAGGCCGACATCCTCATTCTGGACGAACCGACCGCCGTCCTCACCCCCCAGGAAGTGGAAGAACTCTTTAAGGTCATCCGCTCCCTCGCCGCCCAGGGCAAGTCCGTCATCTTCATCACCCACAAACTGAAAGAAGTGATGGCGATTGCCGACCGGATCACCGTCCTGCGCAACGGCCGGGTGGTCGGCACAACCACCCCGTCCCAGACCACCGAGGAGCAACTGGCCTCTATGATGGTCGGGCGGGAGGTGCTGCTGCGGGTCAACAAACGGCCCGCCACCCCCGGGGAGACGGTCTTAGAGGTGGAGAATCTGGAAGTCATGGACGACCGGGGCAACCCGGCGGTGCGGGGCGTCTCCTTCGCGGTGCGGGCGGGCGAGGTCCTGGGCATTGCGGGAGTCCAGGGCAACGGTCAGACCGAATTGGTGCAGGCGCTGACGGGTCTGCGGCCTCTCCTGGCCGGTCGGGTGCGCATCCTGGGGAAGGAGGTATCCGGCGCGCCGCCGCGCCGTATCCTGGAGCGGGGTGTCGCCCACGTCCCGGAGGACCGCCAGCAGGACGGCCTGGTGCTCAGTTTCCCCGTCGCCAACAATCTGGTGCTCAATACGTACTACATGCCGCCCTTCGCTCGCGCCGGGACGCTCCAGCAGGAGGTCATTTTCACCACCGCCGAGCAGCGGGCCCGGGAGTTTGACATCCGTACGCCCAGTATCCTCACGCCCGTCGCTAACCTCTCCGGCGGCAACCAGCAGAAAGTGATCGTCGCCCGGGAATTCTCCCGCCCCATCCGCCTGCTCATCGCCTCGCAGCCGACCCGGGGGCTGGACGTGGGCTCCATTGAGTACATCCACCAGCGCATCATCGCCAAACGGGATGAAGGATGCGCAGTGCTTCTGGTCTCGCCGGAACTGGACGAGGTGATGAGCCTCTCCGACCGCATCGCGGTGATGTACGAAGGGCGCATCATGGACATCCTCCCCGCCGACCAAGCCACGCGGGAAGAGATCGGTCTGCTGATGGCAGGGGTGAAGAAGACGTAAAACCCCAAAGACACGAAGACGCAAATCTTAATGGTTAATTTTTAATTGTTAATTTCTTCGTGTCTTTGTGTCTTCGTGGTGAATAAGGAGGCCTGAATGCAAGAGCGACTTCGGGTCGGTTTTGTCACCGACGGGGGCCGGATAGACGACGGCTCCTTCAACCAGTACGCCTACGAGGGGACAGTCCGGGCCGCTCAGGAGCACGGCCTGGCCGTAGAACTGATAGAGACCCGCTCCCCGGCCGAGTACGAGGCCAACATCCGCCAGGTCATTGAGCGGGGGTGCCAGTTGGTGGTCACCGTGGGCTCCGCCACTGGCACGACGGTGGAGCGCCTGGCCGCCCGCTACCCGAAGGTCCACTTCGTCCTGGTGGACTACGAGCCGCTGCAGGAGAGCCGCAACGTCACCGGGCTGGTCTTCGCGGAGGACCAGGCGGGATTCCTGGCCGGCGCGCTGGCCGGCCTGATGACGGAAACGGAAGTGGTGGGCTTCGTCGGCGGGGTGGACGTGCCGCCAGTGCGCAAGTTCCGGCTGGGTTTTGAGCACGGCGTGGCCTTCACCAACCGCCGGGCGAAGGTGCTGTCCGTCTATACCAATTCCTTCACCGATGAGCAGAAAGGCCGGGAGGCCGCCGGAGAACTGGTGGAGCAGGGGGCGGACGTCCTCTTCGCCGCTGCCGGCGGGTGCGGAAGTGCCGCCATCCGGGCCGCCGCCGCGCGCGGCGTCTGGGTCGTCGGCTCCGACCAGGACCACTGGGTGACGACGTTCCGGGAGGGGGCCGAACCGGGCGCCGACCGGCTGTTGACCAGCGCGGTGAAGCGGGTGGACCGGGCCGTCTACGAGGCCCTCTCCCTGGCGGTGGCGGGGAAACTCCACGGGGGGAGCCTGCGCTTTGACCTGCACAACGAGGGCATCGGGCTGGCACCCTACCACGCGGCCGACGTGGCCGTCCCTTCCGAGGTGCGCGGCAAGGTTCTGGAAGTGGCCGAGGGGCTGCGCACGGGCCGCATCCGCACACGGGTGGGCCCGAAAGGGGAAGACCTGGAGCGGCGGCTGCTGGCCCGCATCACCGCGTGGAACTGGCAGTCGGTCGCGGTTATCTTCCTGGCCATCTTCACCGCGCTGGTGGTCGGGGCCGTCTTCATCGCCGCCTTTGACCCCGAAGTATGGGCCGCCTTCGGGAAGGGCGTCGGTGCCGGACTGGTCGCCGCCGGAGCGTCCGTCGTTAAAGCCTACGGCGCGTTCTTTGAGGGCGCCTTCGGCAACCCGGCCCGTATCATGGCCGGCCTCCAAATCTGGCTGGAGACGGGGGATAGCGCGCGCCTCCTGCGGGCCATCTACCCGATCACCGAAGGGCTGCGGCTGGCGACGCCGTACATTTTCGCCGGGCTGGCCGTGGCGCTGGGGTTCCGCTGCGGCCTCTTCAACATCGGCGCGGAGGGGCAATACTTCATCGGCGGGCTGGCCTCGGTCTATGTGGGCTACGCGGTGAAGGGGTTGCCCTGGGTCATCCATCTGCCGCTGGCGCTGGCGGCGGGGATGCTGGGCGGGGCCCTCTGGGCCTCCATCGCCGGTTTCCTCAAGGCGCGGACGGGCGCGCACGAGGTCATCAACACCATTATGTTGAACTACATCTCCTACCGCCTGGCGGACTACTTGCTCCAGGTGGGCGGCCCCATGGCCCGTCCGGGCGACTCCCGTCCGGTGAGTCCGGAGATTCTGCCGACGGCCTATCTCCCCCAGTTTTTCCCGAACGACCTCTCCATCCGGCTCAACACCGGATTGCTCCTGGCTCTGGTCGCCGTCTGGTTCGTGTACTGGCTGCTCTTCAAGACGACGGTGGGGTTTGAGATTCGCGCGGTGGGGGCCAACCCGCGCGCGGCCCGGACAGCGGGGATCAGCGTGGCCCGCAACATCGTCCTGGCGATGGCGCTGAGCGGCGGACTGGCGGGGCTGGCCGGGGCGCACGACATCCTGGGCGTTCTGCACTTCATGCCCAACGCCTTCTTTTCCGGGTACGGGTTTGACTCCATCGCCCTGGCCCTGTTGGGGAAGAGCCATCCGGTGGGGGTTCTGCTGGCAGCGCTCCTCTTCGGCTTCCTGCGGGCCGGTGCCCAGCGGATGCAGGGGGTGGCCCACGTCCCCATAGACATCATCTCCATCCTCCAGGCGCTCATCATCATCTTCATCGCTGCGCCGGAGATTATCCGCTTCATCTACCGGATTCGCGCCCCCCGGGAGACCGCCGAGTTGGTTTTCACCCGGGGCTGGGGACGGGTGTAGGTGTCCTCTACCGTTTCATCGGTATTTGCAGAGGTAAGGAGGGCAATATGGAACAGAGATTTGGTTTGACGGCAGAAATGTACCGGGCCATCGTTGCCGTGGTAGACGAGCGAACGCGCTCTATTCGGATCATGCGCAAAGATTTTGACCGCCTGGCAGAGGCTCAGGCCCGCACCGAGGCAGCGTTGAACCGGCTGGCTGAAGCCCAGGCCCGCACCGAGGAGGAATTCCGCCAGTATCGGGAGGCCTCGGAGGCCCGCTTCGCCCGGATAGAGGCGGCACTGGACCGGCTGGCCGAAGCCCAGGCCCGTACCGAAGAACGGCTGAACCGTCTGGCGGAGGTGCTGGAAAAACTTTCCTCCATTGTGGAACGGCTGGATTCTCAAGTAGCCGAACTCCGAGGTTGGCAACTGGAACTCCGCTATTACCACCGGGTGGCATCGTTCTTTGGAGCCATTCTGCGCAAAGCCCGCACCGTTTCTATCTCCGACATAGAAGAAGAACTGGAGGCTAAACTCCCTGAGAGAGATGTCCTGGACCTATTTCGGTTGGACATGCTGGTGTATGGGCAGCCCCGGAAACGCCCCGATTTGCCACCTATCTGGGTGGCGGTGGAGATTTCGGGGGTCATTGACCGGGGAGACATCACCCGAGCGATGCGGCGTGCCGAACTCCTGAAACGGGCAGGCTTTGTGGCCATTCCCGCCGTCGCCGGAATACGGGCAACAGACTGGGTCAAAGAAGAGGCGTTTGAAAACAAGGTTCTGTTGATGGAAGACGGACATATCTTTTTCTGGGAAGAGGCTCTATCCACTCTCCAGCGGCAGGAAGGACTATGAGCACTTTCAGTTCCACCTGGGAACGCATCGCGGCCCGGGGGGGCGTCTCTCCCCGGCGGGCCCGCACCTATGGCTTCATTTTTATTGGGACCGGGATGCTCATCTATCTGCTCTTCGCCCGGATGGCCGTCGCCGGAGAGACCAGCACCTTCGTCCTGAACTTCGGCAGCGCCGCCCAGACCGCCCCTGTGGCGGACCTGGTCCTGCCGACAGGGCCGACGCTCTACGCGCTGGCGCTGGTCTGCGCCTTCCTCGGCGGCTGGCAACTGGCGCGCGGCTTCCGGCGGGTCAACCTGGTCCTGGGGCTCATCGCCGGCCTCTTCGTCTGGGCCTTCCTCACCTGGGCCTCCCGGGGACAATCCTTCAACCTGACCGGAATGCTCAACAGCGCCCTCTTGCGGGCCGTCCCCATCGCGCTGGCGGGCCTCTCCGGGGTCATCTGCGAACGGTGCGCCGTTATCAACATCGGGATTGAGGGGATGATGCTCACCGGCGCGTTCACATCCACCCTGATGGGCAGTCTGGCGCTGAACGTCTGGGGGTGGCCCTCGTGGGCGTCCATGCCCTTCGGGCTGGTCTGCGCGCTGCTCTCCGGCGCCCTGATGGGGCTCCTGCTGGCCGTCCTGGCCGTCCGCTTCAAGGTCAACCAGATCATCGCCGGGACGGCGATCAACATCCTCGCCGTCGGCATCACCAGTTTCCTGAGCGCCCGCATCCTGGCCCACTTCCAGCAACTGAACAACACCGGCACCCTGCAGCCGGTCCCCATCCCCCTGCTCTCCCGGATTCCGGTGGTCGGACCCGTCATCTTTGAGCAGAACCTGCTGGTCTATCTGCTCTACATCCTGCTGGTGGTCACCCACGTCGTCCTGTTCCACACCCGCTGGGGGCTGCGGACAAGGGCCGTGGGCGAACATCCCCGCGCCGCCGACACACTGGGGATCAACGTCTTCAAGACCCGCTATGTGAATGTGACGATAGGGGGGATGGTCGCCGCGCTGGGCGGGGCGTTCCTCATCCTGGGGTCGGTGGGCCGTTTTGACGAACTGATGACGGCGGGCAAGGGGTTCATCGGCCTGGCGGCGATGATTTTCGGCAAGTGGATGCCCTTCGGGGCCTTCGGCGCCGCCCTCATCTTCGGCTTCGCCGACGCCCTTCAGACCAAACTGGCCATCCTGCGCGTCCCCATCCCCTCCCAGTTCCTGCTGATGGCGCCGTATCTGGTGACCATCATCGTCCTGGCGGGGGTGGTGGGGGAGGCCGTCCCGCCCGCCGCCGATGGACAACCGTATGAGAAGCAGTAAGTGTAGATATGGACTGGCCGGAGTTGCAACGGCGGGTAGAGAGGGGAGAAGACCTGCATACGGAATTCCAGCAAATGCGCATCCATCCTGATGACCTGGCAGCCTCCCTTGTCGCCTTTGCCAACACCGACGGCGGCCAGATCATTTTCGGCGTCACCGACCAACGGCAAATCCTGGGAGTGGAAAATCCGGATGAACTGTTGCGGCTGGTGGACAACGTTGCCCTGAACAATTGCGACCCCCCCCTGACAGTGGTCCAGGAAACCGTCCAAACTCCCTATGGCGCGGTGGTGGTCGTTCACGTCCCCAAAGGCGACCAGCGCCCTTACCGCACCAACCGGGGGGATTTTTTCATCCGGACGACCACCGGGAGACGCAGAGCCTCCCGGCAGGAACTCCTGCGCCTCTTCCAGGCGGCGGAGAGCCTTTTTTATGAAGAGACCCTCATCCTCCGGGCCGGATGGGAGGATATAGATGTTGGGGCATTCACGCGATTCTGCGCGCAGGCACTCGGGGAAACCCAGGCCGAACCAGACGTCCTGTTAGCCAATTGGCGCCTGCTCCGGGAGCGGCAAGGCCGAAAGTACCCGACGATAGCCGCTTTGCTCCTCTTCGGACGGGAACCTCAGGAGTATCTACCCTACGCTTATATCACCGCCGCACGCATCCCAGGCCGGGACACCTGGGGCGAACCGTCTGATAGAAAACGAATTGACGGAACGCTCTTCCAGATGCTGGAGGATGCCGCTCGCTTCCTGAACATCCATCTCCGGACAGCCCACCGGATTCAGGGGTTTGAGCCGGAGACCTATCCGGAATTGCCGGAGAAGGCCCTGCGGGAAGTCGTCGTTAACGCCCTGGTTCACCGGGACTACACGATTCACGCTCCGATCCGCCTGTTCATTACGGACGACCGGGTGGAAGTGCGAAGCCCCGGCCTGCTCCCGAATACGGTCACCGTGGAAATGATTAAAGCCGGGCTGGCCCACGTGCTCAGAAATCCGCTCCTGTACTCTTTCTTCGTCAGAGCAGGGTTTGTGACCGATACCGGAAACGGCTTCCGGCGCGCGATGTTGCTGGTGAAGAAAGCCGTCGGGCGGGAGCCGGACATTCGGGAGGAGGGGAACGAAACGGTCGTCGTTTTGCCCAGAGGATCGGAACCCCAGTGAGGCGATTCCTATAAAGCGCAGATGGTTACGACAAAGGGGATTTTTCAGGGACTGGCGCGGACGCGCAACGCGGTCTTCAGCCGGATTGCCGCGCTGTTAGGGGCCAGCGAGGTCACCCCTCAGGTCTGGGAGGAACTGGAGGAACTCCTCATTCAGGCCGACGTGGGCGTGGAGACGACGCTGGCGCTGATGGAGCGGCTGCGCCGCCGCGCGCGGGATGAGGCCATCCTGCGGGCCGACCGCCTGCGAGACGCGCTGAACGAAGAACTGCGCGCGCTCCTCCCCACCCCACCCCCGCTGAACCTGGGCGGACGTCCGCTGGACGTCATCCTCATCGTGGGGGTGAACGGGTCGGGGAAGACGACCAGCATCGCCAAACTGGGCTATCGGTACCGACAGGAGGGGCGGAGGGTGTTGCTGGCAGCCGCCGACACCTTCCGCGCGGCGGCAATGGATCAACTGCGCATCTGGGGCGAACGGGCAGGCTGTCCGGTCGTCTCGGGGCCCGAAGGGGGCGACCCCGGCGCAGTGGTGTACGACGCGCTACAGGCGGCCCGCAGCCGGGGGATGGACATGGTCATCGTGGATACCGCCGGGCGGCTCCACACCCGCTACAACCTGATGGAGGAACTGAAGAAAGTGCGGCGGGTGGCGGCCCGGGCGGTAGAGGGCGCCCCCCACGAGACCCTGCTGGTGCTGGACGCCACCACCGGCCAGAACGCCCTCAGCCAGGCCCGTCACTTCCTGGAAGCGGTGGAGGTGACGGGGGTCATTCTGGCGAAACTGGATAGCACCGCCCGGGGCGGCATGGTGTTCGCCATCGCGCGGGAACTGAAACTCCCGGTCCGCTTCGTCGGCACTGGGGAGGGGCTGGACGACCTGGCCCCCTTTGACGCCGACACATTCATTCGCGGTTTGTGGGGAGAGTAATGCGAACCCAGGACTACATCCAGTTAGAAGAAACGTACGGCGCCCATAACTACAAGCCCCTGGACGTGGTCATCACCCGCGCCGAGGGGGTGTGGGTGTGGGACGTAGAGGGAAACCGGTACCTGGACTGCCTGAGCGCCTACTCCGCCGTCAACCAGGGCCATTGCCATCCACGCATTCGGCAGGCGCTGGTGGAACAGGCCGGACGGGTCACCCTCACTTCCCGCGCCTTCCGCAACGACCAGTTGCCGCTTCTGGAAAAGGAACTCTGCGAACTGACCGGCTATGAAATGACGCTGCTGATGAACTCCGGCGCCGAGGCGGTGGAGACAGCCCTGAAGGCGGCCCGCAAGTGGGGCTACACTGTCAAGGGTGTCCCGGACGGCCAGGCGGAGATCATCGTCTGCGCGGGGAACTTCCACGGACGGACCATCACCATCGTCGGATTTTCCACCGAACCGCAGTACCGGGAGGGATTCGGCCCCTTCACGCCGGGCTTCGTCATCATCCCCTATGGCGACGCGCGGGCGCTGGAAGCGGCCATCACCCCCAACACCGTCGCCTTTCTGGTGGAGCCGATCCAGGGTGAGGGCGGCGTCATTGTCCCGCCGGAGGGGTACCTGCGGGCCGTGCGGGACATCTGTACCCGCCACAACGTCCTCTTCATCGCCGACGAGATTCAGACCGGCCTGGGTCGCACAGGACGCCTCTTCGCCTGCGACTGGGAGGGTGTCCGGCCGGATGTGCTGGTTATTGGCAAGGCCCTCTCCGGCGGCTTCTACCCGGTCTCGGCGGTGCTGGCTTCGCGGGAGGTCCTGGGGGTCTTCCGGCCCGGCGACCACGGTTCCACCTTCGGTGGGAACCCGCTGGGCTGCGCCGTCGCCCGGGAGGCGTTGCGGGTGATTGTGGAGGAACGGCTGCCAGAGCGGGCGGACGAACTGGGCCGCTACTTCCTGGGCCGCCTGGCCCGCATAGAAAGCCCGCTGATTCGGGAAGTGCGCGGAAAAGGGCTGCTGATCGGGGTGGAATTGGTCCCCGAGGCCGGCGGCGCCCGCCGCTACTGCGAGGCGTTGAAGGACCGGGGTATCCTGTGCAAGGACACCCACGAGCACACCATCCGCTTCGCCCCTCCCCTGGTCATCACCCGCGAAGAGGTAGATTGGGCGCTGGAGCGAATAGAGGCGGTGCTATCCTCACCCCACCCCCTGCCCGAAGGGCCGGGGG
>CALDFY010000131.1 GCA_937942115.1 uncultured Anaerolineae bacterium
AACTTTGTTCGGGAGAGGGGAGGGGTCGGGGGAGGGGTGAGGCCTCTGCCGCCGGAAGGCGAGCGGGAGAGGGGAGGGGCAAGGGGTGGGGTGAGGGCCGGAATGGGCATCCCCCGCTCCCCGAAAAACCTACACTTGTCAACTCCCCTCTCCTCACCGAAGGGTCAGGAAAGGGGAGGGGGTAGCGGCGCAGCCGCTGGAGGTGGGGTGAGAAAGGCTGAATAGTTACTTTTCACCAACATTATACCTGCTATTGGTCTTTCTGACAAATGCATCCCTGTGATTGCTTGCTTGGCGGAATGGAATATAATTGGGTTGGGCGCTATCCCGACAGAGTCTTTTCTCCGTTTGCCGGTGAGCAACATGCGTCGCCCGAGAGCACCCGTTTCCCGTAGCCAGCGTCTGTTCTGGATCGTGAGCATCCTGGTGGTGGTCAGCATGGCCATCGGCCTGATCGTCTCCTTCACCCCCCAGACGCCCCGGGGGGTGGAGACGCCCACTCCCACCGCGCCGGTTATCCTCACCCCCCCTCGCCCACCAACGCCGTCCTGATGATCGGGTTCCCGGGAATCGGCGCTCCTTTCTGGAGGAGTCCCTATGGGAATTCTGGGCCCACTCTATAACCTGCTCAGCACAGGACCCGGTACCTTCGTCTACCACCTGCTGATTCTACTGGCCCTGGAGGGGGCCGCCGGGATCGCACTGGTGGAGTACCGGCACACCCGAAATCCCGACCAGCGGCGCTTTCTGATCGCGTTCACGGTCATCCTGCTCCTGCGGGTCCCTCTCCTGGTTCTGGGACCTCAAGGCTACAACGTCCTCGCCCCCCTCCTCTACGCGCTGGAGGTCGCCAGCCTGACGGTGATGAGTTGGGCCTTTCTCTCCCCCCTGATCGGGCGGCGGGCCGGGCGCTGGTTCCTGATGATTCAGTCGGCAGCGATTCTGGGTGTCACCCTCCTGTTCTTCCCGCTCTGGTACGCTCTGGTCCGCTCCGTCCCCTTCTTTGAATATGCCGCTTTCTGGCAACAGACGGTCTGGGACCTCTGGGCAACCCTGCTGGCGATCTTCAGCGGCCTGTACCTGGTCTCGCAGCGGCAACGGGTGGAATATCTGCTGCCCGGCATCGCCTTTCTGATCATCGCTCTGGGCAACGGGTTGGTGACGCTGGATCAGACGGGACTGGGGCGGTTGGTCAATCTCTTTGGTTATCCCCTCATCTCCGTCGTGGTGTACCGCGCGGCCCTTCAGGACCTCTGGGCCTACCGGCAGGAACTGCAGACCCTGAGCGAACGCTCCCTGCAGCAGACCAGAGAACTGCTCTCCCTGCTGGAGGTCAGTCAGGCGCTCGGCGCGTCGCTGGAACTGGAGCGGGTTCTGAAGGGGGTGGTGGAACATGTTGCCCAGGCCCTGGATGCCGACCGGGTAGCCGTCCTGTTACGACCGGAAGAAACGCCGGCGGACTTTTCCGGAAAGGAGGTCCCCGAGCGACTGTGCCTGATCACCCTGTACGCTCCGCTGGTCGGACATCTGGCACCTCCTGACCCCGTTGATGTGTCCTTAGACCAGTACCCTCTCCTGGCCCACGCCGTCCGAAGACGACGGCACCTGGTTTTCTATCCCCACCGTCCCCAGCCGAACCTGCAATCCCTCTACGACCTCCTGCAAAGCCCGAGAGGCGGGACGGTGATGGTGCAACCCATGATCCAGAGGGAGCGGGCGGTGGGGGTGCTTATTATCGTCAATGACCACCGACCGAGTCCTTTTGGAAGCCGGGACATCCGCTTGTGCGAATCCATCGCGGCGCAAATGGCGGCAGCGATTGAAAATGTCTATCTCTACCGTCGCCTGGAACGGGAGGTTCAACACCTGGAGCAGGCGCTCCGGGAGCGAGAGCGCGAGGCTTCGCTGCGGGAGGCCATTCTGGAGAGTACGACCGAGGGGATCATTGTGACCGATGAGCAGGGGACGGTCATCCGGCTGAACGCGGCTGCGGAGCGCATCCTGGGAGTTCCCCGGGAACGGCTACTGGGCCGCCCCGTACAGCCGGTGCTGGAGGCCGTTGCGGCGCAATCTCTGGAGGGGGTAGCCCGTCTTCCATCGCCGCTCCATACGCTCTTTGAACTGGAGGGGAAACAGATTGCGGTCAGCGCGGCGCCCGTCCGGCTTCCCTCCGGGGAGCATCTGGGCACCGTGGCCGTGCTGCGGGATGTGACCCGCGAAGTCCAGGCCGAAAATTCTAAGCGGGAATTCATCGCCCACGTCTCTCACGAACTCCGGACGCCCTTAACGGCCATCCTGGGCTACAGCGAGGCCCTCTACAGCGGGATGGTGGGCCCGTTATCCCAAACCCAGGCCACATTTCTCCACATTATCCACGACAATGCCCGCCGACTGGTCGCGATTGCCAATAACCTCATCGCCGTTGCCGAAAGCGAGCGGGGACGCCTGGAATTGAATTACGTCCCCACCGACATGGCGCTGCTGGTCGGCGAGGTTCTGGAATCCTATGTCCCTCAAATGAAGGCGCGGCAACTGGAGTGGCGGCTGGAGGTGGCGGATGATGTGCCCCCGGCGGAGGTGGACCCGCTGCGCATCCGTCAGGTGGTGAGCAACCTGCTCAGCAACGCGGTCAAATTCACCTATCCGGGCGGTCGGGTGACGGTGGGGCTGGCAACGGTGCCGGAACCGGGCGGAGCCCCTCCCCAGTTCTGTCGTCTCTGGGTTCAGGATACCGGCATCGGCATTCCGTTGGAGGAACAACCCCGGGTGTGGGAGCGGTTCTACCATACGGATGACCCGTTGCGAATGGCAGCGGGAGGGATGGGGGTGGGACTCTCCATCGTCAAGTCCCTGGTGGAGGCCCACGGAGGACGCGTCTGGCTGGAATCCGCGCCAGGGCAGGGGAGCACGTTCACCGTCCTGCTGCCGATTCGCCGGCCCCCCTCGCCGGCCGCTCCGGAGATTGTGGCCGACGAATATCCTCCGATAGAAGTCGCCCTGGGGTAACGCCGGAGGCCCAACCCCTCAGCGGACCTGCCGGATGACCATCACGACCTTGCCCTGAATTTTCACCTGTCGGGGGTCATCCACATAGATGGGAGACATCGTCGGGTTGGCCGGTTGCAGGCGGACCCGTCCCCCTTCCCAGTACACCCTCTTGAGGGTGGTCTCCTCCCGGTCCTCCAGCCACACCGCCGCCATCTCCCCGTTCTCTACGGAGGGCGTAGGACGCATAATCACGATGTCGCCATCGTGGATCATCGCGTCTATCATGGAGTTCCCCCGAACGCGCAGGGCGTAGAGGTTCTGAGGGTCTCCCACGATGCTGCGGGTTAACTCAATCGTCTCCTCCACGCCCAGCAGGGAGAAATCGGAGGAGGGGACGGGGATCGGTTCGCCCGCTGCGATGTCCCCCAGGAGGGGGACGGAGATGATCTCGCCGAGGCCCAACCCTCGCGCGCCCGCTACTGTGAGACGGATGCCCCGGGAGGAACGCGGGTCTCGCTCTATCCATCTCGCCTGTTCCAGTCGCCGCAGGTGGTAATCCACCACCGAGGTGGAAGAGATGCCCAGTTCCCGGGCGATGTCCCGGACGGTGGGAGGATAGCCCCGTTCCTGGATGAAATCCCGGATGCATTCCAGAATCCGTCGCTCTTGCGCCTCTACCTCCTCCCGTTGCCTGTTCATCGGAGCCTCCTGAGGTGAGTTTGTTATCCATTATAAGCGAACATCCGTTCGGTGTCAAATCAAGCCCCTACAGCCCCTCGGCCTTGACAACTTTCAGGAATTGTGGTATATAGGGGGCAACCTGTTAGGGCACGGCATGCGATGATTCTTTCTGCGATCCGAAACTCCCGACGAGCCCGAGCCAAGCGCTCCCCGACCCGGGCGCTCTGGGGAGTTTCGCGTCGCCTGCCGCCGTTCTGAGAGACAAATATCTGTTCTAATCCCACCCTTCGCCGAAAAGGCCGACTCCCTGGAGCAGGGAGTCGGCCTTTTTGTATCCCATTCCAGAGGAGGTGTCAGATGGTCCAGTGTCCCGAATGCGCCGCCGAACTGAACCTGGCTCCGGACGTGGAGGTGGGCGAAATCGTCCTCTGCCCCGAGTGCGGGGTGGAACTGGAGGTGCGCAGCCTGAACCCCCTCGTCCTGGAACTGGCCCCGCAAGAGGAAGAGGACTGGGGGGAGTAGTATGCGAGTGGGCATCCTCTGCTCCCGCGTCCGGGTGGAGGAGAAACTGCTCTTCCAGGCCTTCCGGGACCGGGGCGTAGAAGCGGAGCGGATTGACGACGAGGCAGTTGTGCTGGGCCTCCCCGGCGCCCCACCGCTCTGCCGGCCATCCCCGGATTCCGGCCCTTCGGCCGAGGCTGTCCCTGTCGGCCCCTACGACGTGGTACTCATCCGCTCGCTGAGCCACTCCCGGGCCCTCTATGCCAGCCAGATGCTCCGCGCGGGCGGCCTGCTCACCGTCAACGAGCCGGAAGTGATCGCCCTCTGCGGGGATAAACTCCAGACCAGTCTGGCCCTGGCCCGCCAGGGTGTCCCCACCCCCAACGTCCGTGTGGCCTTCTCCCCGGAGGCCGCGCTGGCCGCAATGGAGGAAATGGGCTACCCGGTCGTGCTCAAGCCCCTCAACGGCTCTTGGGGCCGTCTCCAGGCCAAAATCAACGACCGGGACGCCGCCGAAGCGATCCTGGAGCACAAGCAGACCCTCGGGGGATACACCCACTCCATCTTCTACATCCAGGAGTATATCCCCAAGCCCGGACGGGACATCCGCAGTTTTGTCGTGGGGGGAGAGACCATCGCGGCCATTTACCGCACGTCGTCCCACTGGATCACCAATACCGCCCGGGGGGCCCAGGCTTCCCATTGCCCCATCACACCGGAGATAGACGCCATCTCCCGCGCGGCGGCGGAAGCGGTGGGCGGCGGGGTGGTCGCGGTGGACATCCTGGAGGCCCCCGATGGCCGCCTGCTGGTCTCCGAAGTGAACCACACACCGGAGTTCCGCAACAGCATCGCCCCCACCGGTGTGGACATCCCCGGCCGCATCGCCGATTATGTGCTGGAGGTCGCCATGAAGTCGGAACGATAAAGTTGGGCGTCCTCTGCTCCCGCATCCGGCCGGAAGAGAAGGCCATCTTCCGGGCGCTGACCGCGCGCGGGGTGGAATTTGACCGGCTGGATGATGAGAACCTGTTCCTATACCTGCACGCAAACGGCCTGGCCCAGAAGTACCGGTTGATCTGGAGCCGCGTGCTCAGCCACACCCGCGCCCTCTACCTGCTGAGCATCCTGAATGGATGGGGACTGCCCACCGTCAATGATTACCGGACCGTCCTCACCTGCGGCGATAAAGTCCTGACCAGCCAGGCGCTGATCGGGCACGGTCTGCCGACGCCCCGCACCGCCGTCGCCTTCGGGGCCGAGGCCGCCCTGGAGGCCATAGAGGAGATGGGGTACCCCGTCGTGCTGAAGCCGGCCGTCGGCTCCTGGGGACGGCTGCTGAGCAAGGTGAACGACCGGGAGACCGCCGAGGCCGTGCTGGCCCACAAAACGGTCCTCGGCGGGCCCGGCCACAGCGTCTTCTATATTCAGGAGTATGTGGAGAAGCCCGGCCGGGACATCCGCGTGATGGTGGTAGGCGATGAGGTCATCTACGCCATCTACCGCCGGTCGTCCCACTGGATCACCAACACCGCGCGCGGCGCGGAAGCCCTCCCCTGCCCGCTGACCCCCGAGATGGCCGACGTGGCGCTGCGCGCGGCCCGCGCCGTGGGCGGCGGCATCCTGGCCGTGGACCTCCTGGAAGACGCCGACGGCCGCCTGCTGGTCTCCGAAGTGAACCACACCCCGGAATTCCACGGCGCGATGCAGGCCGTGGAGGTGGACATCGCCGGGAAGATGGCCGACTATGTGGTGAGGTTAGCGGTAGCCGGTAGCCCAACGGCACTAACTTTTTCTGTGGCGTAGGCTGTTAGCCTGCAATAGGTTGCCGGAAAAGGCCTTCGGGCAAGAAATTACCCGTTCTTACAGGCCTGGCGGTCTGCGCCACATTACTATAATCCCAAATATGTGGAATCTCGTAAAGTTGTACCGGGCAAAAGTCCCGAAAAGTCGTACCACTCGTGGCTTTTCGCAGAGCCCCTCCCCTCTCCCAAACAAAGTTCGGGAGAGGGGAGGGGGCAGGGGGTGGGGTGAGGGCAGAACATCCGCCAGCAAAAGTGCCACCAATGATGAACCCATCCCTTTTCAGGAGGAGAGAATGGACGTATCCATTGTCGGTGCATCCGGATATGCGGGAGGGGAACTGCTGCGGTTGCTCCTGGACCACCCACACGTCCGGGTGAGGCAGGCGACATCGGAGCGCTGTGCCGGTCAGCCGGTGTATTTCGTCCACCCGAACCTGCGGGGGCGGACGGACCTGCGCTTTTCCCGGCTGGCCGACCTGACACCGTGCGACGTGCTCTTCATCGCCCTGCCCCACGGCCTGGTAGCCCCTCGCATTGAGGAGTTCGCATCGGTGGCGGAGCGGCTGATAGACCTCAGCGCCGATTTCCGCCTCCGCGACCCGGCCGACTACCCCCGCTGGTACGGCTGGGAGCATCCCGCGCCCCAGTGGCTCCCCCGCTTCGTCTACGGCCTGCCGGAACTCCACCGGGAGGAGTTGAGGACGGCGCGCTACGTCAGCGGCGTGGGCTGTAACGCCACCGTCGTCAACCTGGCCCTCTGGCCCCTCTACCGGGCCGGCGTCGTGGAGAGGGCCGTGGTGGAGGTCAAGGTCGGCTCCTCCGAGGGCGGGGCGGAGCCCACCCCCGCCTCTCATCACCCCGAACGCTCCCAGGCCGTCCGCTCCTACGCCCCCGCCGGCCACCGGCATCTGGCCGAACTGATCCAGGAACTGACGGTGGACAGACGGTCCCCCGAAATCTACCTCTCCATCACCTCGGTGGACCTGGTGCGGGGCGCGCTGGCAACGGCCCACTGTTTCCTGAACGACGACCTGCCGGAGCGGGAAATCTGGCAACTCTACCGCCAATCCTACGAGGGCGAGCCGTTTATCCGACTGGTGAAGACGGCCAAGGGGGTTTACCGGTACCCGGAGCCGAAAATCCTGGCCGGCTCCAATTACTGCGACATCGGCTTCGCCCGGGAACCGGGGACGCGCCGGCTGGTGGTCATCGCGGCCATAGACAACCTGATGAAGGGCGCGGCGGGGACGGCCGTCCAGGCGATGAATCTGACCTGCGGCTTCCCCGAAACGACCGGCCTGGAATTCCCCGGCCTCCA
>CALDFY010000132.1 GCA_937942115.1 uncultured Anaerolineae bacterium
GAGGGGAGATGCTCTCAAAATTGTCAAGGGAACGATTGGGAGGGAAAGCCGAGGGGAGGCTGAAGAAAAAAAACAATACTCCCCCTTCCCTCCCCCAGAGAGGGACTCCCATATATTTAAAAACTAAGCGGTGGCGAAGAATGCTCTCCCCTACGCCCGGGCGACGTGCCGCTGGGGATCAAACGACTCTCCACTGCAGTACACCGCCCACGCCCACACCACAATCTTGCGCGCCGCCGCCACCAGCGCTACCATATGGGACTTCCCCCGCTCCCGTAACCGACGGTAAAAGCGGGCCAGAGGACTCTTCGCCCCCCGCAACCCGCCCCGAGCCGCCGCCACCAGCAGGGAGCGCCAGCGGGTGTCCCCTTGCTTGCTGATGTGCCCCCGGGGCCGCCGCACCCCGCTCTGATGAATCCGGGGATCCAGGCCCAGATAGGCCACCAGCCCTTTGGCGTCCCGTCGGCCCAACTGGGCCCAGCGCACCACCAGGGCCACCAGCACGTGGACGGTCTTGGCCCCCACCCCCGGCACACTCAACAGGCGGCGCCGCAGATCATCCAGGTGGGGGAACTCCCGGTACAGGTTGCCAATGTGCTTCTTCGTCCGCCGAATCAGCCGGTCCAGGAACTGGAGGTGCTCCTCCAGGTCCCGGACTTCGGGGGCATCGGGGGAGACCCCCTGGCTCCGGTACGCTTCCAGCCGGTTCCGTTCCCGCTGCCGCTCCGCCTCCAGTTCCTGCAACCGCTCGGCCAGGCGGAGCAGGTGATAGGCGGGCTCCGGCCAGGGCTTCCAGGGGTGGAGGTCCTGATGATGCTCGGCCCCGTAGCGGGCCAGCATCTCGCTATCCAGGGGGTCGGTCTTGGCCCGACGCCCTTGTCCCCGTTGCCATTGGCGCACCTGGCGGGGGTTGGGGTAGAGGATGCACTGGCCGTGTTCGTACAGCCAGTACATCAGGGGGCGTTCGTAGCCCCCACAGGGCTCAACGACCCAGATGACCTCCTCGCCCCCAGCCCGCTGCTGAACCTGCCGGAGGAGGAGGTCAAACTGCTCCGGCCGGTTGGGGAAGGAGCCCAGGCGCTGGGGAGATGCATCCCGGCCCTTCCGGAAGAGGGCCACGGCCAGGGTGTCCCGGCCGCCGTCCACACCGACATAGAGACTCATTTGTCCACCTCCTGAAAAGGCCCTTTTTCCCGGAGGGGGTGGGTCCAGGTATGGTCTGGTATGCGGGCTTGGAAGCCCTGGATGCTCTCCATACTTTCGGCACTGGCCCACTCCTGATCTCGGATGCGGGCTTGGAAGCCCTGGAAGGAGGGCAGATTTCCGGGAGAAGGGGCCGTCTCCCGTCCGGGGTGCCGGACGGGGTAAAAGAAGCGTATCACAGTTTGTTAAAGAGGGCAAGGGCCGGGGCCTATCTCCCCTGGGGGCTCTGGGCCCTAAGGAGGGGGCGGCTTTCCCGACCCTCCCTAATGATACCAGGGGTGGGGTGAGGGCCGGAATGGGCATCCCCCGCTCCCCGAAAAACCTACACTCGTCAGGGGGAGCAGAGGGAGGGGTGAGGCCGAATATGAGCCAGGAGGGCATCACCCTCATCCTGATGGTCGGCGGATGGGCGGGGAGCCCCGTAGAACAGGCGCTCCGGCGCGCCCATCAGGCCGCCGCCGAAGACCTGCTGGAAACGCTCCGGCAGACCGGCTACGTGGAACGGGCCATCATCGCCACCGATGACCCCCAATGGACTCCCGACGTCCAGGGTATCCCTCTGGAGATGACGGTGGACCGTTCCGGCGAACCGTTCCACTTTGGCCGTCGTCTGGCCGACGAAATCCGGCGCGTCGGCGCCGACCGCGTGCTCTACGCCGGAGGCGGTTCGGCGCCCCTGATGACCCTCCAGGACTGGCTGGGCGCTCTGGGCGACCTTGTCGGAGACCGTCCCCAGGCCATTACCAACAACCTGTATTCCTCGGACTGGATCGCTTTCTATCCCGCCCGGGCTCTGGCCTCCCGTATCACCACCCTGGAACGGGATAACGCCCTGGGATGGGTCCTCTCCGAAGAGTGCGGCGTCCCCACCCGGGCACTGGGCCCTTCCGCCGCCACCCGCCTGGACCTGGATACGCCCGCCGACCTGCTGATCGCCCGTCTCCATCCCCGCATCGGGCCCCGCCTGCGCGCGGTCCTGGACCAACTGGACTGGCCCATCGGCGCCGTAGAGGGCATCCTGGACGTGATGGGCCGGGACGGGGGCCATCTGACCGTTATCGGCCGTTCGGCTCCGGCCGCGTGGATGATGCTGGACCGGGCTACCCGTTGCTGGGTGCGCCTCTTCGTGGAAGAGCGGGGAATGGTCGCCAGCGGACGCCTGCGCCGGGGTGAGGTGCGCAGCCTCCTGGCCGACTTCATTGAGTATGCCGGCGTGGAGGGGTTCTTCGCCGAACTGGTCTCCCTGGCAGAAGCGGCCCTGATGGACACCCGCGTCCTGATGGCCGCCCGGCGTTGCTGGCCCTCTCCGGCAGACCGGTTCAATGCCGACCTGCTCCGCTGGCAGGAGGTTCAGGACCCCTTCCTGCGGGAGTTTACCCGGGCCGCCGCCCACACGCCCATCCCCATTCTCATGGGAGGCCAGTCCCTGGTGAACGGAGGGCTGATGGCCCTGGTGGACATCCTGGAAACCCGGAGACCGTCACCGCTGTGAGGACGACATGGGATGGCAATTTGACATCTACTCCGCCCTCTTAGGCGCAGGATTCACCCTCCTGCTCCTCGGCCTGATCTATCTGCTGCGGGAGCCGTTCCTGCGCGGCTGGCAAGAAGTCCGGCAGGGAGTCCTCCGTCTCTTCGGCCAGGTGACCGCCGGATGGGAGGCGCGGTACCGGGAACGGGCCATCCGCTGGGCCCAGAGCGCCCACGCGCTGGCCGATATGGGCCCCCTGGAGCAGTATTTTGTCCCGATGCGCCTGACCTCGCCCCTGCCCCTCCCGGACCCGGAGCGGGAGGTGCCTTCGGCGTCCCAGCCCCTCTCGCCAGACGACGCCCTGCGTGGCCACCCCCGGCTCCTGGTGGTCGGTGGCCCCGCCTCCGGACGGAGCACGTTGCTGGCCCACCTGGCCCTGACCCACGCGCGCTCGGAGGAGACGCGCGTCCCCCTGTATCTCTACCTTCCGGCACTGGACTGGGCTCCGCCTCCGGACGGCAAAAAGGCCCTGCCGCCCATCCAGCGGTTGATTCAGGGGGCGCTCCAGGCCGTCGGCGCTCCAGGCCCCGCCGCCACGCCCCTCCGTCAGGCCCTCCAGGCAGGCGGCGCGCTCGTCCTGGCCGACGGGTGGGATGAACTGGACCCCGCCGCGCAGGAGCAGGCCACCTCGTGGCTGACCGAACTGGCCGACGCCCTTCCGGGCAACGTCTGGGTCGTCGCCGTAGGGGCCCAGCGGTACGCCCCCCTTGCCAATGTCGGGTTCGTCCCCCTCCGCCTCTGTCCCTGGGACCGCCCGGAGGTACGGGATTTCCTGACCCGCCTCCCCACTCCCGAAAATTTCCCCCTGGAGCGCGCTACGGAAGACCTGACACGGGTCCTGAAACGGACGAACTCGCTGTTGGACGTGGCCCTCTGTGCCCGGTGGCTTCTGGAGAACGGCGCCGTCCCACCGAAACGGTCAGACCCTTTCCGCCAGCATCTGGAGAAATGGGCCAACGGGCTGCCCGACTTCCCGGAATTGGAACAGGCCGGGCCGGTTGCTCCCCAGGACATCCTGCGCGCTCTGGCGCGGAAACTCCAGGAGGAAGGCCGGTTCGTCTGCTCTCGCCGGGAAGTGGAGGAGTTCATCCGACAGCAATTGCTTCCCCCCGCCCAGGAGGAGGCGGCCCCGCCGGAGGGCGAAAGCGCACCGGAGATGGAGCCGACCTCCCCGGCGGACGAACCGTCTCCAGAAGAGGCGCCACCGCCATCCCCCCCTCCTCCGGCCCCCAGACCGAAGCGCCTCCAGGCCGCCCTGGCCTCGTTCCTCAAAGCGTTCCTGGCCCCAGGTGGGCCGCTGGTCGCCTGCGCCTCTGAGCGATACCGGTTTGCCCATCCCTTCTGGCAGGCCGTGCTGACCGCTGAGGCGCTGGCCTCTTCGCCCGACGTCCTGGTCGCACACCTGGATGACCCGTCCTGGCTCCCCGTGGCCGATTTCTACGCCGAGATGGGCGGGATGGAGCCGGTATTGCGCGCCTGGCTTTCCCGGCCCGATGACCTCTGGCAGACCCGCCTGCGGACGGCGGCCCGCTGGGCGGCACTGGCTCCGCCCGATGCCCAGTGGCGCAACGGCGTGATGGCCCTGATCGGCCGCTCTCTGCTGACCCCCGGCCTCTCCGACGAGTCCCGTCAACGGCTGGCAGAGGCCCTGATCTGGACCGGCGACCCGGGTGTCCCCCTGTTTCTGCGCCATGCGCTCCGCAACCCCAATTCCACAGTCCGGGCCCTCGCGGCCCGAATGATGGCCGTCCTCCGCGAAGGAGCCGACCTCCCCGGCATACTCAAGGCGCTGGAGGACCCGGATGAAACTGTCCGCGTCGCCGCAGTTCACGCGCTGGGGGAAATCGGCGTCCCGGCGGCCATAGAGTGGCTCATCCACATACTGGAATCGGGGGATGAGGTACTGCAGGTAGAGGCCGCGCGGGCTCTGGCCCATCAGGGAGAAGAGGGCTATCGGGCGCTCCGGGAAGCCCTGCAGCACGAGGACTTTATGGTCCGGCGGGCGGCGGCCTACGGTCTGGGGGAGATAGAGGCCATCTGGGCCCGGGAACTGCTGGAGAAGGCCGCGCGGGAAGACTCCCAGTGGATCGTCCGCTCCGCCGCCGCGTCGGTTCTATCCGAACGGGAGCAGAAGGCGAAACCGACCCCGCCCCCTCCACCGCCCGTCCCCTGGGATATGGGCTGGCTCATCGCCTGGGCGGCCGAACAGGGGGAGGGAGTGGGGATCGGTGAGGCCGTCTTCGGCCCCCTCCTGCGGGCCCTGGCGGAGGGTCCGGCGCCGATCCGTCGGGCCGCCGCCCAGACCCTGGGCTGGGTGGGCCGCCCCGAGCACGCAGACGCCCTCCGCCGCGCCCTGAACGACCCCGAACCGGAGGTCGCCCGGGCCGCCCTCCAGGCCCTGGAAGAACTGAGCGCCCGCTATGGGTTTTGGTCAGGTTAGACGCGACTCCGCTTCGCTGCGGCGCTCACTACGAACGGTTCGTAGTCAGGCACGCAGCGCAGCGGAGTGCCGTTAGACGCGACTCCGCTTCGCTCCGTCGCTCACTACGAACGGTTCGTAGTCAGGCACGCAGCGCAGCGGAGTGCCGTTAGACGCGACTCCGCTCCGCTCTGTCGCTCACTGCGAACGGTTCGTAGTCAGGCACCCAGCGCAGCGGAGTGCCGTTAGACGCGACTCCGCTCCGCTGCGGCGCTCACTGCGAACGGTTCGTAGTCAGGCACCCAGCGCAGCGGAGTGCCGTTCTGCACCCTACGACCTGCGCTATGCTCCCTGCAACCTGTATCAACACCATCCGCACCCTGGCAATGGACGCCGTCCAGAAGGCGAAATCCGGCCATCCCGGCATGCCGATGGGTATGGCCGATGTCGCCTACGTCCTCTGGACCCGCTTCCTCAAGCACAACCCGAAAGACCCGCAGTGGCCAGACCGGGACCGCTTCGTCCTCTCCGCCGGTCACGGCTCCATGCTCCTCTACAGCCTGCTCTACCTCACCGGCTACGACCTGACGCTGGAGGACCTGATGGCCTTCCGGCAGTGGGGGAGCCGCACTCCGGGCCACCCCGAATACGGCCTGACCCCCGGCGTGGAGACCACCACCGGCCCCCTGGGACAGGGCTTCGCCAACGGCGTCGGGATGGCGATCGCCGAGCGGTTCCTGGCCGCCACCTTCAACCGGCCCGGCTTCCCCATCTTTGACCACTCCACCTACGCCATCGTCTCCGACGGCGACCTGATGGAGGGGGTCAGCCACGAGGCCGCCTCGCTGGCCGGACATCTGGGCCTGGGCAAACTGGTCTACCTCTACGACGACAATGACGTCTCCATTGAGGGCTCCACCGACATCACCTTCACCGAAGATGTCGCCGCCCGGTTCCGCGCCTACGGCTGGCACGTCCAGAAGGTGGACGGCCACGACCTGAAGGCCATCGCGAGGGCGATTCGGGCCGCGCGCCGGGAGACGGCCCGCCCGTCCCTCATCATCTGCCGGACCCACATCGCCTACGGGAGCCCCGGCAAGCAAGATAGCGCTTCCGCTCACGGCGAACCGCTGGGTGAGGAGGAGGTCCGGCGGACGAAAGAGGCGCTGGGATGGCCGCCGGACGCCCGGTTCTGGGTGCCGCCGGAGGTCCTGCCCGTCTTCCGGCGGGCGGTGGAGGAAGGAGCCGCCGCCCAGGCCCGCTGGCAGGCGATGTTCGCCGACTACGCCCGCCAGTATCCCCGCGAGGCCGCGCTCCTGGAGCGGCTCTGGGCCGGCGAACTCCCCGACGGCTGGGAGGAGGCCCTCCCCTCCTTCTCCCCCGCCGATGGCCCGATGGCGACCCGCAAGGCCTCCGGCATTGTCCTGAACGCGCTGGCCGCCGTCCTCCCCACCCTCATCGGCGGCTCCGCCGACCTGGCCCCTTCCACTCAGACTCTGCTCAAGGGCTATGCCGATTTCCAGAAGGACACCCCCGCCGGGCGCAACCTCCGCTTCGGCGTCCGGGAGCACGCGATGGGCGGCATCCTCAACGGGATGGCCCTCCACGGCGGCCTCATCCCCTACGGCGGGACCTTCCTGGTCTTCTCCGACTATATGCGACCGGCGGTCCGGCTGGCCGCGATGATGCACCTGCCGGTGGTGTACGTCTGGACCCACGACTCCCTCTGGATCGGGGAGGACGGGCCCACCCATCAGCCGGTGGAGCACCTGGCGGCCCTGCGCGCGATCCCCAACCTGACCCTCATCCGCCCCTGCGACGCCAGCGAGACGGCCGAAGCGTGGCGGGCTGCGCTGCGCCGCCGGAACGGCCCGACAGCGCTGGTGCTCACCCGCCAGAATCTGCCGGTGCTGGACCGGAGCGAAATGGCCGGCGCGCAGAACCTGGCCCGGGGCGCCTACGTCCTGCGGGATGCCCCCGAGGGGCACCCCGACCTGATTCTCATCGCCTCCGGATCCGAAGTCCACCTGGCCCTGGCCGCGCAGGAAGGGCTGGCCGCGCGCGGGGTGCGGGCGCGGGTCGTCTCCATGCCCTCCTGGGAACTTTTTGACGCCCAGCCGCCGGCGTACCGCGCCGCCGTCCTGCCGCCGACCGTCCCCAAAATCGCCATAGAAGCCGCCATGCCGCTGGGCTGGGAGCGGTACGTGGGCCCGGACGGCGTCGTCATCGGCGTCCGCCGCTTCGGCGCCTCCGCCCCCTACCCGGTGCTGATGGAAAAATTCGGCTTCACCCCCCAGGCGGTGATAGAGCGGGCAATGGAAACCGTAGCGCAAGATTTATCTTGCGACGAAAAGAAGACCCGATGGACTGGCTGACTCATCTCTGGGAACGGCTATCCGAAAGCGCCCGCCTCGCCCTGGTTGCCCTCATCAGCGCGGCGCTGGGGGCACTGATAGCGCTTTTCCGGGAGACGCTGGTGGCCCTCCTGCGCCGGTTCGGCGAATGGGTCGCCGGCTTACTGAAGGGGCAACTGGCCGACCGGCGCTTTGAGCGGCGGTACCTGAAGTGGCTGGCGGGAGAGTGCGACCGAATCTCCCTCATCGGCGTCTTCCCCGCCCGGCCGGAACGGGCCCCGCGCCTGCGGGACGTCTTCGTGGAACCCCTCCTCTCCGAACCCCCACGGGAGCGGCGCCGGCCGTTCGTGCCGGGGGAGGAAACCCCTCCGGCACAACCCGCCGATGACGGGTGGGCCCGCCGGATTTCCGAGACGGAGGAGCCGCCGCGCCCCCTCTCCCTGGCGGAGGCACTGCGTCGGAGCAGGCGAATGGTCGTGCTGGGGGAACCGGGGGCCGGAAAGTCCACCCTCCTGCAGTTCCTGGCGCTGCGCGCGGCGGGCGGTGGGCCGGACCAGCGGATGGGCGAGCGGTCCGTTCCAGTGTTGCTTCCTCTGCGGGAACTGGCCGCCCCCGATGCGTTCGCCGCGATGGAGCACTACGTGGCGGAGCGGACGGGTGGAGTGGTGGTTCCTCCTGGCGGCTACTTCCGGCGACTGGCCGAACAGGGACGCGGCCTCTTCCTGCTGGACGGCCTGGACGAGGTGCTGGGCCTGGGCGATGAGGCCTACCGCCGGGTCTGCGATGCCGTCAACTCCCTGGCGACGGTCTATCCGCGCAACCGCTTCGTGGTGACCAGCCGGATTGCCGGCTGGAGGGAACAGATGAGCCCGGATTTCCTCCGCCTCTCCATCCAGCCCTTTGACCCGGACCGCCGCCGGGAGTTCGCCCGGCGCTGGTACCGGGCCGCAGAGGCCAGCGCGGCCACCGGCAAAGAGACCGCCGACGCGGTGCGGATCCGGGAGCGCCGGGCGATGAGCCGGGCGGAGGACCTGGTGCAATCCGTTGAATCCAGCGACCGCCTCCGGCGGCTGGCGGCCAACCCGATGCTCCTTTCCGTGATGGCGATGGTCCACCGGACGGACGTTACCCTCCCCCGGGAGCGGGCCCAACTCTACGCGCGCTGCGCCGAACTCCTCCTGGAGCGCTGGGACGTGGGGCGGGGCGTGGAGGACCGGGGCACCACCGGTCTGACGCTGGCCCAGAAGGAGGCCCTGATGCAGGCCATTGGCTACGAGTTTCATCAGCGCGGGGCCCGGTTTCTCCGACGTCGCGAGGTGGAGTCCGTGATGGAGGGCGTTCTCCCCTCTCTGGGTCAGCCTGCGGAGCGGGCGGGGGAACTGCTGGACTGGATTGAGCGGCGCAGCGGCCTCCTGGCCGACGGCGATTTCCTGACCTTCGCCCACCTGGCCTTTCAGGAGTATTTCGCGGCGAAGGAGGTCCTCCGGCGGGAAGGCGGACTGGACCGGCTTCTGGAGCCGGCGCGCCTCTTTGACCCCTGGTGGCGGGAGGTCCTCTTCCTCTGCGCGGCCCTGGCCGACGACGCCACCGACCTGATTCGCCGCGTGTACGCTCCCGGAGAGGACGACGTGCTGCGCCGCCGCCTTTTCCTGGCCGGCCGCTGCCTCGGCGAGGCGACGAAAGTGGCCCCCGGACTCCGGGCGGAGATTCGGAACGCGCTGCTGCAGGCGTGGTGGGAGGGGAATCGCAGACAGCGGGAAGAGGCAATCCAGGCCCTCGCCGTGCGGCCGGACCAGGAGACCGTTGCGCACTTCCTGGCCGCCCTGAAGGATGAAAGTCCCGTGATGCGGTGGCGTGCGGCGGAGGCGCTGGGCCGGCTGGGGGTAGCCGATGCGCGGGTGGTGGAGGCCCTCCTAGCCACCCTCCTGAGAGATGAGCATGGCTGGGTGCGGATGCGTGCGAGGGAGGCGCTGAGCCGGCTGGGAGTGGCCGATGCGCCGGTGGTGGACGCCCTCCTGGCCGCCCTGAAGGATGCGGATACCGGGATGCGGTGGGAGGCGGCGGAGGCGCTGGGCCGGCTGGGGGTGGCCGATGTGCAGGTGGTGGAGGCCCTCCGGGCCGCCCTGAAGGATGAGAATGCCCGGGTGCGGGAGCGTGCGGCAGAGGCGCTGGGCCGTCTGGGGGTGGCCGATACGCCGGTGGTGGAGGCCCTCCTGGCCGCTCTGAAGGATGAGGTTTGGTTGGTGCGGGTAAGCGCGGCGAATGCGCT
>CALDFY010000133.1 GCA_937942115.1 uncultured Anaerolineae bacterium
GGCGGAGAGGCTGGCGATCTCCCAGCCGTCTATCCGGCGGGGGTCGGGAAGGTCGGGCTGGAGCAGGAGCGGCATAGCCGCCAGCACGTTGGCCAGCGGGGGGTGGATGTGGACCGGTTGCAGCCGCAGGTCGCCGGTGCGCAGATAGGTATAGCCTGCTAAAATTATGAAACCCTTCGTCATATATGAAGGAAGCCGCATGGGCATGAACTATCGCCTGGGTGAAGAGCGCCAGAAGGAGGAAAGAGAAAAGCAGAAGGAGCAAACCTTTCCGCATAAGCAACCTGAGAGTCTCTTCTTCAAGGAAAAACCGGCCATATCACAACCGAGTTGGCTTCTACTGCTTCTTCATCTACTGTCGCCAGAAGGCGCTCCCCATTCTCCAAACTATACCATCCAACAGCGATGCGGTTTCCCGGCCGGAGCGTTACCCCTCGCAGGATGTGGACGTCCAGTACCCGGTCTCCGGGCTGCCACAGGGATGTGGGGAACGCGCCGCCCATCGGCGGACCGTCTCCTGCCTGAAGCAAACGGCCATCTGCGTCGTAGAGGTGAACGAACACGTGCTCATCCTGCGATAGAGGGATCAGAGACTCCCAGCACAGGATGACCCGAATGTCTTCCCCTTCTGGAGCGACCTGGGCATGGGTCAGCGCAACTGCACCGCCGAAGCGAATATTTGAAGTCAGGCGCCCTTCCTCAGGGCAGGAGGGCTCCTTACCCGGCCAGCGCAGGCGGGCCAGGATCCAGCGGCTTCCGGCCGGGGTATCTCCTACATATACCGGCAGCGGGGTCATTGTTTCTTCGTCATATACCCCCAGTTGCAAATCCCAGGCCTGCGTGGGGAAATCGGTATCCGGCAGACGGAAGCGGTAACGGTCAACCACTGCCAGGCCAGGTTGCCATGCAGTAGTGGGATAATTCCCTCGCCCTGGCCAGGAGTCGTAGGTCCAGCGGAGGGTGTTATCGCCCGGGATTGGCGAGACCAGTTGCAGGGCAATGTTGTAATCACGGGTGATGGGCACTGTGGCCTGCCAGTACAGGGCTACATCCAGAAACCGCCTTTCGGGTTGAGCCTCCAGGTCGTAACCCAGTAGACGGATAGCGTCCCCAAAGATCACGTCGGTGGGGTTCGCGGGGAGAACGGTGTCTGCAGAGCGCACTGGCGGTGGGGCAAAAAAGGCAGGGAGAATCCATGCTACCGTTGCTAACGCCAGGAGGACCAGAACGATACCGATTCCCCGGACAATCCATCGGGAACGAGTTAGATAAAGTATGCCTACGGCCATCAGGATAGCCACAGCAGGCAAAGCCGGAAATAACAATCTTCCTCCAGCCGCATAGGTCATTGTATCCCAGCGAACCCAACCCGTGAATACGAGCAGGAACCAGCCCCCGAGGATCAGCCCGGCCCGCCGTTCTCCGGAGGAAAGGTGCGGCCAGGCCCATATCCATCCAGCAACCCCTCCGCAAATCAGCAAGAGGTAGGGAAGATAGAAGGCCTCAGGGTAAAAGGCACAGGGGATTTGCCCCCAGAAAGAACGAAACATCAGGCCACTTTCCGCCAGTGGGAAAACGGGGATGGTGCGACGGCCCACCAGGTCCAGCATTGGCTGGAGGGCCGTCGGATCACCGTAGAGGCGCCAGTTTCGCCAAAACCACCCCCCGCTGACCATGAGGGCGCCAAAGGCCATCAGCATGCTGTAAGAAGCGAATTGGCCCAGGGCTCGCCAGGAGCGGCGGGGCCAGAGAGCAACAGCCATTGCCAGGATTGCCAGGGGCAGGAGCAACCATCCGCTGAGTTTGGACATCCCTGCCAATCCCGCGATAAGGCCCAGGACGAGGCTCTGACGCCATGAGAAGCCTTTTTCTAAAGCAACGAATACCGAATACAGCCCAACAGTGCTCAAGGGCGTGACCAGATTGTCGTTATTTACACCGCTGGCGGTAAAGAGAAACTGCGGGTTAAACGCCACAATGGCGGTTGCCAGCAGAGCGATGCGCCGGAAGCGGAAGAGCCGGCGTGCCAGAAAGTAAGTAGCGACAACCGTGATGGTTTGTAAAAGAGTGGACCATATCCGGAGGCCGTGGAGCATCAACAATGTGCCATGCCAGGGGAAGGCTTCCTGGTGAGGGTTATGGTAGAAGACGGCCCGGTTGTCATATTGCATCGGGGCACCTGGCCCACAGGCGACTCGCGACTTGAAGCGAATATGGGCCAGAGCATCGTCGGCCCGCCATCCCATCATCCGAACCAGGGCGGCAGATAGCCAATAGTACAGAGGGGGCTGAGAGGCTTCCTGCCGGTAGAGATAATCCTCCGCCTCCGGTGTGCCGTGGATAGGCAGACGGCCAGCATCGGCAATATAGCGGATCACTTCAAAATGGCCGGGCTCGTCCAGGTTTTCAAAGGGGGGGACCACGATACCATAGACGAGGCCCAGACCAAGAAATGCTAATGCCAGTGGCAAAACTTCAGAGTAAGGCCGCTTCACCAGAGACCCCCTATCAGGGCCCCCGAAACACCAGGGGGAGATAGACGCGCGTGATCGGAGGAACCGCTATGGTCACCTCCAGCGGGCCGTACACCTCGGTAACGCACGCATCCGTCAGCGGATGACGGGAGAAGATGTAGAACCGGACCGTCTGCCCGTCCTCCAGATCCGAGAGCACCACGCGGTGGAACAAGCCACCACTCCATCGTATCCAGCCAGTAGGCGCCAGTGCGCAGCCAGCGTTCTTCACTTCCAGGGGGCAGTGGAAATCGGTGGCGCTGAACGATGATGTCCCCCGGCTGCCAGACTACCGGCGAAACTCCCAGGCCGTCATTCTGCCCGATCATCTCGCCCGCCCCGTTCAGGAGATGCCCCATAATGGAGAGCGAACGGGTAATCGGCCCCTCGGTGACCTGCCACCAGGTCTCTACAGTCAGGCCATCCGTCTCAGGCCGCGCGCGGGCTCCCAGGAACACCAGCGGGCCATCCAGGGATACCGGCACGGTCACCCCCTCCGGAAGCGCCAACGCCGCCGGGTCCGACACAGGCGTACCGGCCGGCCATTCGTAGATGCGAAAGGGCGGTAACGCCCCCCGCCGCTTCTGCTCGTAGGAAAGGCGAGCAGGAGTCAGATGAGCCCGAATAAATGGTGTCTCCATAGATGTATCCCGACGGAGGACGTACCACCCGGCGGACGTCCCCCCACCTGGGTACAGCCAGGCCTGAGTACAATCAAACTCCACCCGCCGCAAGTCATTCCGGCCAAACCCTTCCGCAACCGCCTCTGGTGGGAGCGGAGCCAACGGAGCAGCACACTGGGCCACCCACTCCGGGGCCGGCTCCTGGGGCGGAACTCGGTAATAAAACAGCACATGGGCGATCCGGGCATCCGGCTCCCGTTTCCGGAACCAGTCATACATTTCCGGGTCTACCAGTGGGATGCCGTCCAGTGTCGTCGTGCTGATAACGTAATCTCCAGGCGGCGGATTGAATCGGGAGGGGAAAATCGCGGGGGTGTTTCCCCACATTGGGGTGAGCGGCTCATACCGCACACCGTAGAGGGCCGGGTCATAGGTGGGAAGAAAGGCCGAGAGGTAGACCCTTTCCAGCCCTCGCTCCTGCTGGAAACGGGCCAGGTCTCTGTAGCCCTGTCCCCAGTCGGTGTTGGAATCGGCCAGGTAGCGCCAGCCGTTATCCGGGCCGCCCGCCAGTTCGTTGAAGTAAGCCAGGTAATGGGGCGCAACCCGCAGCGTGCCAATGAGCAGCCAGGCCAGCAACGGAATACGGAGTACGGGATACGCGTGTACTCCGTATTCCGTATTCCGTACCCCCCGACCCGCGAGGATGAACAGGAACGGCAGGACAGGTAGCAGGTGGCGATAGCCGATGTTCAAGGGGCTGGCCAGTGTGGTGACTCCATAGAGGAGAGGGAAAACGACGACCGGGCCCCATCGGCCGACCAGGCGGGACGTGTCCATAGGGTGACGGAAAAGGGTAGGGACAGCCAAAATCAACGCAATCATCAGAAGCAACTGGGTAGGCAAAGGGGTCTTCAGGACGAAAGCGACCGGGAAGTAGTACCACCAGCCATGGGTACGGTTTTCTCCCAGCAGGAAAGCCGGATGGCCATCGGCGATATGGCGGCGCAGACGGAGGAAGGGGATGGCGTGACTGGGGGCCGGAGCGAGAATATCGGTGCCCGGAATTGGGCCAAATTCAAACCCATAGAGGGCCCAAAGGGTCAGGCCCGCCAGGCCGAAAAGCCCCACTATGGCGCTCCATCGCCGGGGGCGGGCCAGCAATCCCAGCAAAAAGGCCGTCGGAACCAGCAAGACAGCCGATGTCTTGGTGCCCAGGGCCAGGCCCAGCGCAAGACCTGCGGCCAGCCAGCGGGCCACTGTCGGCTGGCGGAGCCAGCGGGCAAAGAGGAACAGGGCCAGCGCGGCCATCGTGGCGGCCCCCAGGTCGGTCCCCGCCACTGATGCGTGGGCCAGGATATTCGGGTCCAGAGCCAGCAGGAAGAGGCTCAGCACACCAGCCCCTCTTTCCTCCAGATCGGCCGTCCACCGGTACACCGTCGCTCCCAGCAAGAGACCCAGGAGCGCGGTCATCGCGCGGGCCGGAAAGATCAGGCGATCAACGGGCTGATAAGAGGTGATCGTTTGCTGGGCCACTGTTAGCAGAGGAACGCTCTCGGTCAGATCCCGAAGGGTCGCCTCCCACGCGGGGAGTTGCCGGGGGTCTGGAAGGTCGGGCACGAACAACAGGGGAAGAGACGCCCATAGTTTGGCCAGCGGCGGGTGTTCCTCTACCAGGCGGTAATCCCCGGTCCGGAGGATGCTGTAGCCGCTGGCCAGGTGCATCCCTTCGTCAATCACCATAGAAGTGGACCGGGCCGCGAAGAGGGCCAGCGCCCATAAGATCACGAGTAAGAAAGCAGCCAGCCAGTAGAACCGAACAGGTTTCATCCGCCCTGGTCCGATGGCCGTTCTGGCCAGATAGGGATCGCTGCGTCCGGAACCGGAACTCCCCCAATGGTCACCGGCAGGCGGACGCCGTCTCCCAGCCGATAAAGCCCCACGGCAACGCGGCCGCCTTCTACCAGCAGGGGCAAGGGATGAACGTCCAGAATCACATCCCCGGGTTGCCACAGGGATGTAGGAAAGGCGCCCCCCATCGGCGGCCCGTCCCCTGCCGCTAAAAGGGTACCAGAGGCATCGTAGAGGTGGACAAAGACGTGATAATCGTCGGCCAGAGGAGCAAGGCTCTGCCAGCACAGAGTCACCCGGGTCCCGATCTCATCGGTCATCACACCGGCATAGGTCAGCGCTACGCTCTCGCCCAGACGAACCTGTGCCATCAGACGGTCGGATTCAGGGCAAACGGGCGTCGTCCCCGGCAGTCGCAATCGTTCAAGGATCAATCGTCCCCCGATGACTGTCCCCTCCATAGAGACGGGGAGAGAACCCTCCTTCGGATCATACAGAACCACCTGCAAGTCCCAGGCCTGGGTGGGGAAATCTGCGGGCGGCAGATAAAACCGGTGGCGGTCCCGGACCACTTCGCCAGGTTGCCAGGCAGAAGTCGGATAATTTCCGCGTCCGGGCCAAGAATCATAGGTCCAACGCAATGTATTATCCCCGGGAACCGGAGAGACCAGTTGAAGAGCCATCACGTAATCACTCGTCATTGGCGCAATGGCCTGCCAGTAAAGGGTCACGTCTAAAAAATTCTTCTCAGGTCGGGCGCGCAGATCGTAACCCAAGAAGCGAATCACATCCCCGAAGCGCGCTGAAACAGGATGCTGAGGGCGCACCGCGTCGGGGTCGGCATAACGGGGCGGCGGAGCGTAGAAGGCAGGAAGAATCACAGTCACCGTCCAGAGGGCCAAGATGAACAGAAGAACGATGAATGACCGAATGACCCATGACCGAATCATTGGCAGAATGCCGAACGTCCCAATGACCAGTGAGTGAATACCCAGTGAGAGGAGAATGCCAACGGCAGGAAGAGCAGGAAAAAGGAGGCGGCCACCCGGCGCCGGGGTCATCATATCCCAACGGACCCAGCCGACCAGGACCAGCAAGAACCAAGCGGCGAGAAGGGCGGCAGTCCATCGTTCTACGGAGGGAAATCGTCGCCAGCCCCAGAGCAAGCCGAAGGCGCCCACTGTGGTGATGAGAAAATAGGGGATATAGAAGCCCGTGGGATAAAAAGAGCAAGGAATCTGTCCCCAGAAAGAGCGAAATACCAGCCCTGCCTCGTTCCAGGGGTAAATGGGCGACCCGCGCAGGCCCACCAGTTCCAGCATAGGAGCCAGCGCAGTGGGGTCACCATAGAGGCGCCAGTTCCGCCAGAACCACCAGCCGGAAAGTGTGAGGGGTATGAAAATGACCAATGACCAATGACCCATCAGTGAAGCAGCCCGGGTTCGGAGGCGAGTACTCTGCCCAGAGCGATAGAAAGCGAACAGGATGACCGGGAGGGAGAGAGGAAGCAGGAGCCAGCCACTCAGTTTGGAAAGTCCCGCCAGACCGATCAGGAAACCCAGCACAAGTGTACGCCGGACCGAAAGGCCCTCCTGAAGGATGCGAAAGAGCAGGTAAAGTCCCCATGTAGCCAGAGGAGTGACCAAGTTATCATTGTTTACGCCGCTGGCGACAAAGAGGAACTGGGGATTAAAGGCCACCATCGCGCTGGCCAGTGGTGCAACACTCGGATGGTCGGGGAACATACGTCGGGCCAGTGCCCACGTGCCGAGGACGGTTAGAGCCTGCAAAAGGGTGGACCCGAGGCGCAGGACATGAAGCATCAGGAGAGTATCCCGCCATGGAAAGTGCTCCTGATGAGGGTTGTGATAGAAGATGGCCCGATTGTCATAAAGAGAGGGCGCGTTGGGCCCGCAAGCCACGCGCGGATTGAATCGGATGTACGTTTCCATATCTCCGGCCTGCAATCCCAGAAGACGCACCAATCCGGCGGAAAGCAGATAATACAGCGGAGGTTGGGAGGCCTCCTGCCGGTAGTGGTACATTTCGGCTTCTGGGGTCCCGTGGACAGGTAGATGCCCTCTCTCTGCAACGTAACGGATAACGCCAAAATGCTCTATCTCGTCCAGATTTTCAAAAGGCGGGACGATAACGCCGCTGGCCAGGCCGAGAATAACGAATGCCAGAATGAGGGGGAGAACTTCGGTCAGGGATCGTTTCATAGGAGTCTTCCAATTACAATTTACAAAGCGATGAAGCCGGGGAGATGGTCTCAGATCACCGCCGGAGCGGCAGAGAAGACCAGTAACGTGTCCGTTCCTGCGAGGTCAAGTAAACCAATAGGAATTCCCACATTGAGGCTCCCAATCATCTACTATCTGCCAGCGTCGGAATTTTGCAGGTTCATTCTACCTCAAATAGCCGGGAGAGCAAGTGCTTGACGGAAAAGCCCCGGCGGTATATCATTTTCCCGCAAAGGAGACCCCGTGAACTGTATCTTATTGACCCGAATCCACCTGGCCTCCACCACCTCCACCAACGACGTGGCCCGGGAGATGGCCGCGCAGGGGGCGCCGGAGGGGACGGTGGTCACCGCCGACTACCAGACCGCCGGACGGGGCCGCCTGGGCAGGCGCTGGTTGGCGCCGCCGGGCACCTCTCTGCTCTGCTCCGTCCTCTTCCGGCCCGCCTCCGATGCGGGACCCCTCGCCCCTGTCACCGACCTGACGATGATCTGCGCCCTGGCCGCCGCCGACGCGGTAGAGGCCACCGCCGACCTCCCGGTCTCCCTGAAGTGGCCCAACGACCTCGTCGTCGTTCGGGGGGAGTCCTGGCGGAAACTGGGGGGCCTCCTGGCTGAAACCGGCCTCTCCGGCGACCGGCTGGACTTCGTGATTGTCGGCGTGGGGGTCAACGTGAATGTCCCGCCGGAAGTCCTGCCCGACCTGGCTCCCGACGCCACCAGCATCCTGGCCGAAACGGGCCGGATGACCGACCGAGAGGTCCTGTTGGACCGCTTCTTGAAGGGGGTGAAGGGCCGCTATGAGCGGTGGCAAACCGGGGAACGGCCCTGGGCCGAATGGGCCGCCCGTCTGGCTACGCTGGGCCGGCCCGTGCGGGTGGTCACAGGGGAAGGGGAACAGCACGGAGTGGCTGAGGCAGTGGACGAGGACGGCGCGCTTCTGCTCCGTACTCCCGATGGAAACCTGCACCGGATTCGGACAGGGGATGTCCTGCTGGCCCATTAAGGGGCATCGGTGATCAAAGCGGCGGCGGCCCTTCGGGCCGCCGCCGCATTCCCGGCATCTATATCCGCCGGACTCCCAGCCGAAGCGGATGGCCGTCTACCCGCTCCTCCGCCGTCGCCATTCCCGGCTCCGGCTCGCCCGCCCGCAACTCCACGCTCAGTGTCTCCGCCGCGATGTATTCCCGCCAGGCCCCAATCGCCTGGGCCAGTTCCCCCTCGGCCTGGTAGACCGTCACAATCCGGTCGTCCAGTTCAAAGCCCGCCTCCTTGCGCAGGTTCTGGACCCGCCGGACCACCTCCCGCGCCAGCCCCTCCGCCCGCAGTTCGGGCGTGAGGACGACGTCCACCGCCACGGTCACCCCGCGCTCCGAAGCCACCGCCAGGCCCTCTTTCGGCTTCTCCTGGACCAGCACCTCCTCCGGCGCCAGTTCCACCTCCTCCAGGCCATCGGCCTGCGCTACGGTCAGGTGGACGGGGAGCCCGGCCCGCACCCGCCGGGCGACCGCCATCGGGTCCTGGGCGGCCAGCGCGGCCCGCACCGCCGGGAAGCGCGCGCCGAAACGGGGGCCCAGCAACTGATTGTTCGGCAGGACCTGATAGGTGACCAAATCGGCCGCATCCGCTACCTGCACTAACTCCTTGACATTCAACTCGTCCTGGATCAGCGCCCACAACTCTTCCTCCAGTGCCCCGTGGCGCAGACTCTCGGCCTGCGCTACGTAGACCAGCGCGCGGGCCAGCGGCTGGCGGAGTTTGATGTTGGCGCTGTTGCGCGCCGCATGCCCCACCGAGACAATCTGCCGGGCCAGGTCCATCCGGGCCAGCAGGCCCTCATCCACGGCGGCCGGGTCGGCCTGAGGCCAGAGGGTGTGGTGGACGCTTTCCGGCGCCTCGTGGCGCAGGCTGTCAGCCTGCGCTACTGACCGGACCAGGTTCTGGTACATCGCCTCCGTCACGAAGGGGATAAAAGGCGCCAGCACCTTGCAAAGAGTGGTCAGGACCTCGTACAGGGTGGCGTAGGCCGTGTTTTTGTCCTCGTCGTGCTCGCTCTTCCAGAAGCGGCGGCGACTCCGGCGGATGTACCAGTTGGTCAGGTCATCCAGGAAGGGCTCCAGGGCCAGTGTCGCTCCGTAGGCGTCGTAGTCGTCCAGCCGCTCCGTCACCTTCGCCACCACCTGGTGCAGGCGGGCCCGAATCCAGCGGTCCAGGAGATTGTAGCGCAAGTTGAAACCTGCGCTACCCGGCATCCACTCATCCAGCCGCGCGTAGGTGACGAAGAAGACGTACGCGTTCCAGAGCGGGAGCAGGAACTGCCGCCGGACCTCGTCGGCTTTGCCGTAGCCGAAGAGCAGGTCGGCCTCGGGCTTCTGGCGGCAGTAGAGCCAGCGCATCACGTCCACGCCCATCCGGTCGGCCGCCTCGTTGAACTCAATCATATTTCCCCAGGACTTGTGCATCTCCCGCCCGTCCTCACCCAGGAGCGTGGCGTAACCGAAGCAGACCTTGAAGGGCGGCGATTTCTCCAGGACGGTCGCCATCGCCAGCAGGCTGTAGAACCAGTTGCGGAACTGGCCGGGGAAAGACTCAGTAATGAAGTCTGCCGGATACCACTGGCGCCAGTACTCCCGGTCGGTACGATAGCGGAGGGTGCTGAAACTGACGATGCCCGCGTCCAGCCAGGGGTTACCAACGTCGGGGATGCGGGAGACCTCCGCGCCGCACTTCGGGCAGGCGATGCGGACGGCGTCCACCCAGGGTCGGTGAGGCGTGTGGCCCTCAAAGACGTCCCACCCCGCGACCGCCCGCTCCCGCAGTTCGTGCTCGTCCCCGATGACCTCAAAGTGGCCGCACTCCTTACACTCCCAGATGGGCAACGCCAGGCCCCAGTACCGCTTCTTGCTGATCATCCAGTCGTGCATGTTGCGCAGCCAGTCCAGTTCCCGCTCCAGGCCGAACTCCGGAATCCAGCGAATCTGCCGGGTGACGTCCATCATATCGTACCGGAGTTCGTCCATAGAGATGAACCACTCATCCACCAGCCGGAAGACCAGTTCGCTCCCACAGCGCCAGCAGACAGGGTAGCGGTGGGTGTAGTTATCCACCCGGTAGAGAAGTCCCTTCTCCTGCAGGTTCTCAAGGATACGCCGGGCGCTGCCAACGACCGAAGTCCCGGTGAGGAAACCGAACCCGTCTACGAAGGTGCCCTCTTCGTCCAGCGGGGCGATCGCGGGCAGGCCATACTGCTTGCCCAGAGCAAAGTCCTCCGCGCCGCAGCCCGGGGCGATGTGGACAATGCCCGTACCTTCCGCTTCGCCCACCTCATCCCAGAGGATGACCCGATGGGCCTCGGGGCCGCCCGCCGCCCGCTGGGCCGGCAGTTCGTCAAAGGGACCGTCGTACGTCCAGCCCTCCAGCGCCCGGCCCTTCATCTCCTCCAGCACCTGGTACGGACCCCGAAGGATAGAGAGCGTCCCTTTGGAGAGATAAAAGACCTCATCGCCCTGGCGGACTTTGACGTAGGTCAGGTCGGGGCCGACGGCGGCGGCGACGTTGCTGGTGAGGGTCCAGGGCGTGGTCGTCCAGACTAGGAGCGATTCCCCCGGCCGCCCGCGCAGCGGGAAGCGCAGGGTGACGCCCGGATGGGTCAGTTCCTGGTAGCCCTCGGTAACAATCTCGTGCTGGCTGATACCGGTGGCGCAGCGGGGGCACCAGGGCATCACGTCTGTCCCCTTGTAAAGCCAGCCCCGCTCCCAGCACCGCTTCAGGAAGGTCCAGATCATGTAATTGTTCTCGTTGGAGAAGGTGAAATAAGAGCCGCCCAGTTCCGGCAGGCCCAGCCGTCCCACAATCTGCTCCACCGTATCGGTCACCGGGCCGTGGGGGCCGGGGACAGTGATGACCTCCTGGGGGTTCTCCATAATCCGGCGGGCCAGGTCGCGCAGGAACTCCGGGTCGTTCCAGTCCATCCAGTAGCCCAGGCGGATAGACTGTTCGGTCTGGACGGCGGCGAAGCGGAGGACCCGCTCCTTGCACTTGCGGACGAAACGCTCAATCCCGTAGTTCTCAATGTCCCGCTTGGAGCGGAAGCCCAGTTCCTTCTCCACCTCCACCTCCACCCAGAGGCCCTGGCAGTCAAAGCCGTTCTGGTAGCGGGTCTGGTAGCCCTTCATCGCCCAGAAGCGGTGGTAGAGGTCCTTGTACGTCCGACCCCAGCCGTGGTGGACGCCCATGGGGTTATTGGCCGTGATGGGCCCGTCAATGAACGACCAGCGAGGGCCGTCCTTGCGGAGTTCCACCAGTTTCTGGAAAGCGCGGGTCCGCTTCCAGAAGTCCAGAATCTCGTGTTCTTGCCGGACGAAGTCCGGTTTAGAAGGGACAGGCTGGAACATATGACCTCCTTTCGTGCGAGAGATGATCATTGCCGTTCAGGTTTTCCTATGGTATAATTCTTTCCGGAGGGAGATGGTGATGAACAGGGTAATGGAGCACGTCATTCAGCCCATCGTACGCCGGATTATTGAAGGCTACCACCCCCAAAAGATTGTGCTGTTCGGCTCTCTGGCCTGGGGGGAGCCGGACGAAGATAGCGATATAGACCTTCTCATCATCAAGGAGACCGACGAACCCCCTCTGGAACGACGCGTCCGCGTACGTCGGCTCGTTTCCGACGTTCAGCGCCCTATTCCCTTCTCCCCTCTGGTTCTGACTCCCCAGGAGTTAGCCGACCGGCTGGGCATGGGAGACCCGTTCTATCAGGAAATCCTCCGGCGAGGGCTTGTGCTATATGAGAAAAACGAACTCCCTCTTGCCTCATGACTGGTTTGCCCAGGGCGATCTGGATTTGAAGGCGGCGGACATCCTCCTTGCCCAGGGCGGGCCTTTGCCTGTGGTCGCCTTTCACATCCAGCAGGCTGTAGAGAAATACCTGAAAGGATTTCTGCTATCCACCGGTTGGGCTTTAAGGCGCGTTCACGACCTTGAACTGCTCCTTCAGGAAGCCATTGCCCGGGACGGCGACTTCGCCCCGTTTTTACCTTTCTGCCAGCGGGCCACAGAGTACTACATTGAGACGCGCTATCCTCTGGGTATCCAGAGCCCTCTTCAGGAAGCGGCACTGAAGAAGGACCTGGATACAGCCAGAGAGTTGGCGTCTCTCATTCGCCGCAAAGTGCTGGCGGGTAGTACGAGATGACCTGGATTGCAAAGTAACGGCGAAAGGACAGGTGACATTTGGCCGTTGCCAGGGAGGTTGTCCGTGAAAGCCAGGGTGGTTGATGTCCCACCCTCACCGTCCCCAACAGAATTCGGCGGTTCGGGGGGTCGGCGCCGTCGCCGGAGACGGGGAGCCGCTCCCCGGTGTCCCAGCGGTACATCCCCACCTCCAGGAGATACTCCCCGGCAGGGGTATCCGCCGGGAGGACCAGTTCGTAGCGGTCCCGCATGAGGCGGCCCGGAAGCCACAACGAGGTCGGGCAGCCACCACGCAGGGGCTCATGGTCGTCCTGCGCCCAGACCGGGTTGCCCGTGGCCGGGTTGTGGGCCGTCCCCACCAGGTGGGTGAAGACGACATAGTTCTCCCCCACCGGCCCGTCGGCCTGCCAGTAGAGGTCCAGCAGGAGACGGTCCCCCGGACGGGCGGCCGCCCCCGGCAGAAGGGCCCCCTTCCCCCAGACCCCCCGGTCCCGATACAGCCCGTACCCGGCCAGCCGGACCCCCTCCCCCAGCCGCGCCGTCATCGGGTGGGGAATCTCCCCTGGGGAGGGCTCCGGTTGGGTATGGGTGACCCGTACTTCCCCAAAAGCGACCGTCGCCCCCTCCGGCGCGCGCAGTTCAAAGTGATACCGTCCGGCCGGCATACAGGCCGTCACCGGAAACTCCAGCAACTGGTAGATGACCCGCTCAGAGGGACAGATGGCCAGCAGGTCTACGTAGGATGCTTCTGACGGCCCCACCAGCGTCACTCCCGGCAGAGACGATCGCGTGAGCCAATACCGGCGGCAATCCTCTCCGCTGAACCCCTCCGGGACTATGGGCGGGCCGGCCCGCAGGTAGAGCCCCAGCCGCAGCGGGTCTCCGGGCCGAACCTCCCGGACGGGCAGGTCGTACCCCAGCACCTCCAGCCCGGCAACGGGCGCGGCATAGAGAGGGTATTGAGGACGGGCGCCATCGGCGGTCACCTCCTCCCCGGCGGGCCCGAAGAGGGAGAGGCGGTTGTAACCGAACTCCAGCGTCAGCAGCAAAGCGTACCGTTCGGAGAGCCACGCTTTCGCTGTTCCCTGGGGGTCCTGCAGATGCCGATCCACCTCCGCCAGCCAGATGCGGCGATGCATCCCGGCGATCGGCGCCAATTCTACTTCGGCCCCGGACGCATCCAGCACCGGCGACTTCTGAGGGATCAGATAGACGGGCGGGCGGTCGGCGGGGGCCGGCGCCCGGTCGTAGGAGTAGAGAAAGAGCGGGTAGCGGTCGCCGGAGACCAGGACGACGGCGTCCCCCGGCCGGGCCTGGGCCCAGACCGCCCGCACCATACTCTGCAGGTCGTCCCGCAGGCGGCGGTCGGCGTAGTGGCCGGGGAGGGCCCAGAGCATCAGGGAGAGGACGAAGGCGACCCTCACCCCCACCCCTGACCCAACGGGCCGGGGGTGGGGGTGAGGGCTCACCGCCCATCCCAACCAGGCATAGAAAAGGGGCGCGAAAGAGAGAAAATAGCGCGCCTCCACTCGCGGCGTGTAGAAGAGCATCCGGGGCTGGGTGACCAGCCAGACCATTAGCGGCGGGAGCAGCACCCCCAGGACCAACAGCCAGAGTTTGTCGGCCGCCTGGCGCAGAGTGCCCGAGCGACGGGCCCGGAGGAGCCGGACCGCCGTCCCCCACAGAAGCACCGCCCCCACTGCCACAACTGCCCACAGGTAACGCTCCACGAAGGTGGAGATGCCCAGGGTCAGCAGGACACCGTCCAGCAGGAAGACGAACCCGGGCGACACCGGCTCCTGCACCACCGACCAGGAGCGCATGCGGGGCAGGGCCAGGGCCAGCCAGGGAGCCCAGAGGGCCAGCGCCGCGCCCTGCATGATGAGCCACCGTCGCCACAGGGCCCACCGGTCCGTCCGGCGCAAGCCAATGATGAAAACGTACAGGTTCTGAATCGCCAGCAGCAGGGCCGAGAAGTAAATCGTATAGAGAGCCGCGACCGTTGCCCCCACCCAGGCAGTCTCTGACCGCAAAGAGCGCAAGAGTTCCTCACCCTTTCCCCGGCCCTTCGGGCCGCCCCCTCTGGCAAAGCCGCTGGGGGAGGGGTGAGGACGATCCAGCAGGAAGTAGAACGAAAGGGTTGCGGCCAGCGCGGCCAGGGCATACATCCGCATCTCCTGCGACCACCAGATGTGGAAGCGGGAGAGGGCCAGCAACCAGAGCGCGGCCGCGCCGGCCCCCCGTCCCCCCAACCGATGCCCCAGCGGGGCCATCGCGGCCACCGTCAGCATGCCCACCATGACCGTCAGGTAGCGGGCCGCGAACTCGCTCTCCCCCGCCAGCCGCACCCAGGGCCAGAGCAGCCAGAAGTAGAGGGGCGGATGGACGTCCCCCGCCGTCCAGAGCGTCGTCTCCGCGAAACTGTGCCGGACGGCCCAGACCGCCAGCCCCTCATCCCACCAGATGTTCTGGTCGCCCAGGCGGTACACCCGAAGGGCAAAAGCCGCCAGCAGGCCCACAACCAGGAGCAGGAGATAGCGTTTCATCTCACGCCTCACGTTTCACGCTTCACGTTTCACGTTTCACGCTTCACGCTTCACGCTTCACGCATTCCGTTTGCACACCCGCCATTCTGGTCTATAATCCCATTGCCGGCCAGAAATCCCCTCAGGAGGTCAGGTATGCTGCGGCCTTTTGACCCCGCGTTGCCCCTCCCGCCCCAGGAGGCGGGATGGGATGAGAATCTGCGTTTTGCCTACACCGAGATAGACGCGTTCTGGCTGACCCGCTGGACGGCCGAGACCGGCTGGGAGCCGGGCCGCCTGTACGAGCACCGGGGAGCCGCTCTGGAACTCTCCCCCGGCGCGAACATCCTCTACTACGGCCAGGGCGTCTTTGAGGGATTGAAGGCCCGCCGGACCCGGGCCGGGAAAATCGTCCTCTTCCGCCCACTGGATAACGCCCGCCGCCTGCGGGCCTCGGCCGCCCGCCTGGCGATGGAGCCGCCCCCGGTAGACCTGTTTCTGGAAGCCGTGACCGCCGTCGTTCGGGCCAACGCCCGCTGGGTCCCCGCGCCGGAGAAGGGCAGTTTCTATCTCCGCCCGGTGCTCATCGGCACCGAACCGGTGCTGGGCGTCCGGCCTTCGCAGGAGTATCTCTTTTACGTCTTCGGCTGTCCGGTGGGGCCGTATATGGGCGGGGACCGGCTCATCGTCCTCTCCGGCGTCCACCGCGCCGCCCCCTACGGCACCGGTGCGGCAAAGGCGGCCGGGAACTACGCCGGATGCCTTCGGCCCCAGCGGGTCGCCAAAGAACTGGGCTACGTGGACGCCCTCTACCTGGATGCCCGGGAGGACCGGTACATTGAAGAATTGACCGGCGCCAACTTCTTCGCCATTTTAAGGGACGGCACCCTGGTTACCCCGGCGCTGGGCTCCATCCTGCCCGGCGTCACCCGGGATTCCATTCTCACCATCGCCCGCGAAGTTTTCGGCTGGATCGCCGTAGAACGGAAACTCTCTATAGACGAAGTCCTCAGCGACGCCGTGGAGGCCTTCTACGTGGGCACCGCCGCCGTCCTCGCCCCAGTCACCGTCATCCGCTACCGGGGAGCAGACCACCCCATCGGTGATGGTCAACCCGGCCCCCGGGCGAAGATGCTCCGTCAGGCGTTAGACGAAATCCAACTGCAGGAGCGGCCCGACCCCTGGGGCTGGGTCGTGGAGGTGGCCTGAAGCAAAAACTCCCGTCCCCGAAGGGACGGGAGTTTTTCTTCCCGCGGTACCACCCTTCTTGCCCCATGCTCAAAAGAGGGCCTCTCTGCCGGCGACCCACGATCGCCGCGTCCCGATAACGGAGGACGATTCCGGCCGAGTCTACTGGGCGTAGCGCAGGCTTCAGCCTGCATCCAGCCGTTCGGTCGGCGGCTCCGGAGGGATTTTCGGCCCGGCTCCCGCGCCCGGCTCTCACCTCTTCCGGACTCTCTGGAGCGGTACCCCGCGCCTACTCGTCTCCATCTTCGCCTTTTGTCCAGTGCCCATTTCTTATACCACAATCCCCACAAATTGTCAACACGCCCCGTTTCACGTTTCACGCCTCACGTTTCACGTTTCACGCCTCACGTTTCACGGCTCACGCTTCACGCCTCACGCATCCGCTTCATCCCCCTTGACAATCCGTGACATGTCTGCTATAATTGTAAATGAGAATCATTCGCAAAAAACAACTTCCACTGTCCAGCATGGTGAAAGATGAACCTGGAATCCAGTCCGCTGATCACCGCCCTCCAGGCCAGCGGTCACCGCATCACCCGCCAGCGGCGGGTCGTCCTGGAGGTACTGGAAGAAAGCCGGGAACACCTGGATGCCGAGAGCCTGTATTGGAAGGCCCGTCAGCGGGCCCCTCGCATCAGTCTGGCGACGGTATACCGCACCGTTGCCGTTCTGAAACAAATGGGATTGATTGCCGAATACTCGCTGGGGGAAGAGCATGGACATTTTGAGGCCGTTCCAGAGACACCCCACTATCACTTTACCTGCCTCGGCTGCGGGAGGGTGGTGGAGTTTGATGCCCCGCAGGTGGACCGGGCGGTTCAGGAACTGGCCGAACGGGAAAACCTGGAAATCCGCGCGGTTCAGTTCTCCCTCACCGGCTACTGTGCCCGCTGCCGCGCCGGAGGACCCGATGGCCGATGAAGCGGCCCCCCGTTCTCCCCAACCGACCACTCCCCTGAAGGCGCTGCGCGCCGGGGAATCGGGGATCATCGCCGAATTGTACGGCGGGCACGGCCTGCGCAGCCGGATGCTCACATTGGGCCTCACGCCCGGCGCCGCAGTGACCGTCCTCCAGAACTACGGCCACGGCCCTCTTATCGTCCGTGTGCGGGATACCCGGGTGGCCCTCGGCCGGAGGGAAGCCGAGAAAATCCTTGTCCGGAGGGAAAGATGAGCACATGCCATCCGCTCCAAAAGGTTTCCCCTCTCCCGGCCCTCCAGGAGCGCCCCATCCTGGTTGCGCTGGCCGGCCAGCCCAACGTCGGCAAGTCCACCCTGTTCAACCTGCTCACCGGCCTCCACCAGCATGTGGGAAACTGGCCCGGCAAGACGGTAGAGCGGAAAGAGGGAGATTTTTCTTTCAACGGGGTTTCCTACCGACTGGTGGACCTCCCCGGTACCTACAGCCTGACGGCCAACTCGCCGGAGGAACTCATCGCCCGGGAGTTCATCCTCCGGGAGCGCCCCGACGTTGTCGTAGCGGTGGTGGATGCGGCGACGCTGGAGCGGAGCCTCTATCTGGTGGCGGAACTTCTCCCGCTCCCCGCGCCGGTCGTTGTCGCCCTGAATATGATGGACGTCGCCCGGCAGGAGGGCATTCAGGTGGAGCCGGAGGTCCTCCAGGCCGCGCTGGGGGTGCCGGTGATCCCGATGTCGGCGACGCGGGGGGTCGGAGTACAGGAATTGCTGGAGACGGTGGAGCGGATGGCGCGCGGCGACCTCCCCTATGCTCCGCGCCTTCCCCAGATTCGCCCCGACCACCGGGAAGTACTGGAGGCCATTGAGGAGCGCATCGCCGGATATGTCCCGGGGCCGTACTCCGGGGACTGGGTGGCGCTGAAACTGCTGGAAGGCGACCCGGAGATGACCCGGATGGCCCGAGAGGCCCTGCCGCCGGAGCGCTGGGAAGAGGTCCACGCAATCCTGCGCGCCCATGACGATGCTCAGGTCGCTGTTGCGAGTGGGCGGTACGAGTGGATCGGGCGGATGGTGCGCGCGGCCGTCACCCGCCCGCGCATCGGGCAGATCGGGCTGACCGAACGGTTGGACCGCTGGGCCACCCATCCATTCTGGGGACTGGTCATCCTGGCGGGCATCCTGGGGGCCGTCTTCTGGCTCACGTACACGGTCGGAGCCCCCCTTCAGGGCCTGCTGGAAACGGCTCTGGTGAGGACGCTGGCAGAGGGCGCGCGCGACCTGCTCTCCGGCGCGCCGGCTTGGCTCTCCGGCCTCCTGGCCGACGGCATCATCGGGGGGGCCGGAGCCGTTCTGACCTTTCTCCCCATCCTGGTCATTTTCTTCGCGGCGATGGCGTTCCTGGAGGACGTGGGGTATATGGCCCGCGCGGCCTATGTGATGGACGGCCTTATGCACCTCATCGGCCTGCACGGCAAATCGTTTCTGCCCCTCTTCCTGGGCTTCGGGTGCAACGTCCCCGCCATCCTGGGGACCCGGGTGATTGAATCCCGCCGGGCCCGCCTGCTGACCATCCTGCTGGCCCCGCTGGTCCCCTGTACGGCGCGTATGGCGGTCGTCGTCTTCCTCGCCCCCGCCTTTTTCGGTCCGGCGGCCCCGCTGGTCGCCTGGGGACTGGTCCTCCTCTCCCTGGCTACCCTGGCACTGGTAGGAATCGCGCTCAACCGGGCCCTCTTCCAGGGCCGCCGGTCGGCCTTCATTATGGAATTGCCCCTTTACCACCTCCCCAACGGGCGTACCATCGCCCTTTCCGTCTGGGAGCGGAGTTGGGCCTTCGTCCGCAAGGCCGGGACGGTGATTCTGGCCGTGTCGGTGGTGATCTGGGCCCTCTCCACCCTGCCCGGAGGCGACGTAGAGACGAGTGTTCTGGCCCAACTGGGGAAATCCCTGGAGCCGGTGGGCCGCCTGATGGGGCTGGATTGGCGGCTGACCGTGGCGCTCCTGAGCAGTTTCATCGCCAAAGAGAACTCCATCGCCACTATGGGTGTGCTATACCGCACCGGCGAGGAGGGCCTGGCCGACTTCCTCGCCGCCACGTATTCTACGGCCACCGCGCTGGCCTTTCTGGTCGTCCAGGTCCTCTTCATCCCCTGCATGGCGACGGTCGCCGCCATCCGCCAGGAGACCGGCGCCTGGCGCTGGACTGTATTCAGCATCGGGTTGTTGCTGGGGCTCTCCCTTCTGGCCGGGACGGTGACGTTTCAGGTCGCCATGCTGGTGAAATGAAATTCTCGTCACCTTCGCAGCGGCAACATCATCACCAGAGGCTGTCATGCTGGACCGGTTGCTGGAACTCCTCCGAGCCGGGGGCACCCATCGGGTGTCCGACCTGGCCCGCGCGCTGGACACGACCCCCGAACTGGTGGAGATGATGCTGGAAGACCTCTCCCGCGCCGGGTACGTGAAACCGGTCGCTGCCTGCACGGAAACCTGTGCTTCCTGTCCGCTGGCCGACTCCTGCATCCCCGCCCAACCAGGGAAGGCCTGGACGCTGAGTCTATAACCCCTTTTCCCGCTCCCCCATCACTCTCCCGCAGTTGCCCCCTGCGAGATAGTACTCTTTTCCTATGCCGCCCGGAAAAATTTCAAACCGGATTCAAACCTTGGGGTGGTAAAATAAAAGTAGCGGCTGTGATGATCACCAGCACTCGCGGCAAAAGGCTCGGCAAGGCTCCGGAGATGAGGAGGGTGGTATGAGGACTCATCGTGTCTTTGCAGTGCTTGCGGTCTTTACGGTTCTTGCCATATTGAGCCAGTGGATGGGCGCTGCCTGGGCGGATCCTCAGGCCGGCACAACGCTCAGCGCGACCAAGACGGCCTTCGGATTCCGGGAGCGCCTGCTGGAGTACGATTGGTCCCTGGAAAAGTCGGTCTCTCCTGACGAGGCCGAGGTTTCCCCCGGTGCCTCCGCAACGCTGGAATACACATTGATCGCAACCCGCACGCTGACCGCCGTGACGGAACAAATCGGCGTGCGCGGTGAGATTTGCGTCACTAACGGAGGCAACCGGGCGACCGAGAACCTGACCATTGTGGATGTGGTGCAGTACAAAGTGGACTCCGGTCCGTTCACCGACTACGTGACCGCGACGGTGGACGTCAGCGCCCACCCCATTCTGAGCCCGGGTGAGTCCTACTGCTACCCCTACCAAGTTCTGTTCCAGCCCATCCCGAATGCCATCTACCGCAACGAAGCGCGGGTCACCATCACCAACCATTCCGGCTGGCTGCCCGGCGGCCAGAATTGCCCCGGCCCCAACTCCTGTCCCTTTGGCCCCACCCCCAGGGCGGATTTCTCCCTTCCGGCCGATTTCACCACCGTGGAGGTGGATGCATCGGCAACCCTTACCGATGAGATTTCCTGCCCCCAGGGATTTGCCTGCGTCCCCTCCGACCCAGGCCCCTGGACGCTGGACGGTTCGGCGAGCGTGACTTTCACGCTCACGGTCTCCAACGTTTCCGCGCCGTGTGGCCTCCCCTCAGTACTCCTGACCAACACGGCCCGGCTGATAGAAACCGATAGTGGAGTGGAGCACACTGCCTCGGCATCAGCCGACCTCTCCACCGGCCTGTGCGGGGTTGGATGCACCCGGACCTATGGCTACTGGAAAACTCACACCAAGTACGGTCCCGCCCCTCGCGATGCCACCTGGGACTTGATCGGCGAGGACGGTGAAGACACCCCCTTCTACCTGAGCGGCCAGAGTTACTACGGAGTCCTGTGGACCAAGCCACGGGGCAACGCCTACTACATCCTGGCCCATCAATTCATTGCCGCCCGGCTGAACATCCTGGGTGGTGCGTCCTCCACCCCGGAGGTGGATGAGGCGCTTGCCTGGTCGGAAGCGTTCTTTTCCCAGTACACCCCCAACGGGTGGCCCGCGAGCCTGAAAGGTAAGGCGCTCTCCTACGCCGACTT
>CALDFY010000134.1 GCA_937942115.1 uncultured Anaerolineae bacterium
GGCGTCAACGCAGGTTGACGCCCGGCGCGAAGCGTAGGGGCAACCCTCGCGGTTGCCCCCAGGGGAGGCCGATTTCCCATCGGCGCCCGAGGCGGCGGGAAGCGGAGAGCCGAAGCCAGCCTTAAGTTAACGCTTATGGGGTGGGGGGGAGGGCAGAACGTCCGCCAGCAGAAGTGTCACCAGTTGTGAACCATCCCTGGATGGAGGGTAAAAAATGACAGTTACAGTGGCTCAGACGACAAAGGCCGAACTGGTAGAGTTGATAGAATTCTCTATAGAACAGAAACTGCTGGAGATGCTGGGAGACCCTGACGAGGGCTTGCCCATCAGGAAGTCGGTACAGGAAAGGTTATTACGCCAGAAACAAGCAGTTTCTGCAGGGGAACGCGGCGAACCGTTGGATGAGGTTGTACGGAGACTGGGCCTGGAGTAGGTACAGTGTATCATGTCCGTATCGGTGATTAGCGCGTGATTTACGAAATCCTCTACGAAGAGCGGACAATGGTGATCCACGCTATTGGTCATCGCAGAGAGATTTATCGGAAGCGGTGATGCAGAATCGCTCTATCCCCATCCTGACCGTCCAGGGCACCCACCGGGAGGTGGGGCGGCAGATTGGCGAGGCCTGGCGGCCGTATATCCGGCGTCGGCTGGAGCACCTGCGCGGGGAAACTCCGCGCGGAATCTCCTGGGAGGAGGCCCTCCATCAGGCCCGGCTCTGCCTGGCCTACACCCGCGCCGTCTATCCCCAGTACGTGGAAGAACTGGAGGGCGTTGCCGAAGGGGCCGATTGTCCCTTTGACGAAATCTTTCTGGCGATGTGTGAGGAACTGCGGGAGCCGGCCTACTGGCGCGCCCGGGGCTGCACAGACTTCGCCGCGCGCGGCCGGGCCACGGTGGACGGTTCCACCCTCCTGGCCCACACCAACGACGAGGCCCCGGAGCGGGAAGAGGGGCTGGTCATCCTGCGGGTCCAGGCCGGGGACGAGCCGGAGTTTCTGGGGGTCTCCCTGGACGGGCTGGGCATCAGTGCAGGCTTCAATGCCGCCGGAATCGCCCTCACCGGCAACGAGGTCTCCGCGCGGGACGTGCGGCCCGGGGTGCCGCGCCTGCTGATTGTCCGGGCCATCCTGGCCGCGCGGCGCCTGGGCGAGGCGATGGATGTCTGTCTCCTGCCCCAGCGCGCCTCCAACTACAACAACATCATCGCCGACCCCTGGGGCGAGGTCTACAGCGTGGAGGGCTCCGCCACCGACTACGAGGCCCTCTACATAGAGGATGACATCCTGGCCCACACCAACCACTACCTGAGCCCTGCGATGCGCCACCTGGAGGCCGACCGGAACGACATCGGCGGCTCCATCCTCCGCTACCATCGGGCCATGCGGCTCCTGCGGGAGAACTTCGGGCGACTTTCGCCGGAGCGCTTCATGGCCCTGCTGGCCGACCACGCCGACTACCCGGCCTCCATCTGCAAACACGGCATACAGTCGGTGACCGTCTTCAGCATCATCATAGACGTGACCCATCGGCGGGCCTGGATCGGTCCGGGCCGCCCCTGCGAAACGACCTACACCGAATACTCTCTGTAAACGCGCGAAACGTGCCAGGCACTTTGGAGGTGCCTGGCACGTTTTTTCTTCCCTTTCCGAACGGAAACGAACGCTTCTCCGAACGAAAACGACTTGACAAAAATTCGCTGCCGTTGTATAATCAAACTGTATGGGAATACCGACCCCCCAGAGACGGGCGGAAATCGCCCAGTTGCTGGCCCGAAGCGGTGCCGTCCAGGTTGCCGACCTGGCGGCCCGGTTTGGGACCTCGGAGCCGGCCATCCGCCGGGACCTGGAGTGGCTGGAGAGCCAGGGGCTGGCCCGCCGGGTTCGCGGCGGAGCGGTCGCGGTCCATCCTCCCGCCGATACCCCGTCGCCTCCGGATGCGGTTCCCGCCCGCATCGGGAAAGCGGCGGCCGGCCTGGTGCAGGCCGGAGAGACCGTCTTCCTCGGCCCTGGTCCCCTGACCCTGGCGGTGGCCCACGCGCTGGCGGGCCATCCCCCGTTGACCATCATCACGAACAGCCTGGCGGTTGCCCGTCAGGTTGCCGACCATACCCGGCACACGCTCATTCTCACCGGCGGCCAGTTGGAGCGCGGGGAGGGAGAGTTGACGGGTCATCTGGCCCGAATGGCGATGGGGGCCCTCCGCGCCGACCGGGTCATCCTGGAACTGGGGGGGGTGGATGCGGCCGAGGGCCTGACGGACGACCGTCTCTCTCAGGCCGAACTGGCGCGGATGCTCTTTCAGCGGGGAATGCAGGTGGTTGTGCTGGTTCCGCCGGAGAGGTTGGGGCGGGTCGCGGCCGCCTACATCGGCCCGGTCACCGACGCCGATGTCATCGTCACGGCCCGCGAGGCCGATTCCGCCCCCCTCTGGGACCTGGCCGAATGCGGCGTCCGCATCATTCTGGCATAGTGTCTGCCCGGAAACTCGTGGCGCAAGATGAATCTTGCGCCATATGGGTACTCGTCAGCCATTCTTTACGGAGGAATAACAATGGCCAGTGTAACCTATGACCACGTGACCAAACGGTTCGGTGACGTCATCGCCGTCAACGACCTGACAATCCACATTGAAGACGGGGAGTTCCTGGTCTTCGTCGGCCCGTCGGGTTGCGGCAAGACCACTGCCCTGCGTCTCCTGGCGGGGTTGGAAGAAATTACTTCCGGCAACATCTACATCGGCGACCGGCTGGTGAACGACGTCCCGCCCAAAGACCGGGATATCGCGATGGTCTTCCAGTCCTATGCCCTCTATCCCCATATGACCGTCTACGAGAACATGGCCTTCGGCCTGAAACTGCGCAAGGTCCCCAAAAAGGAGATTGACCGACGGGTCCGGGAGGCCGCGCGCATCCTGGGGATTGAGAATCTCCTGGACCGGAAGCCGAAGCAACTCTCCGGCGGTCAGCGGCAGCGGGTGGCGGTCGGACGGGCCATCGTCCGGGAGCCGGCCGTCTTCCTGATGGACGAGCCGCTTTCCAACCTGGACGCCAAACTGCGGGTGCAGGCCCGTGCCGAACTCTCCAAACTCCACCAGCGGCTGGGCACGACGTTCATCTACGTGACCCACGACCAGGTAGAGGCAATGACGATGGGTACCCGCATCGCCGTCATCAATGCGGGCGTCCTCCAGCAGGTGGACACGCCCCAGAACCTCTACGACCGTCCGGCCAATGTCTTCGTTGCCGGATTCATCGGCAGCCCGGCGATGAACTTCTTCAACGCCACGCTGGTGGAGCGGGACGGTCGGGTCTGCGTGGATACAGGCGACTTTCTCCTGCCGATTCCCGAAGACCGTCAGGGGGTATATCGGCCTCATCTGGGGCGGGAGATTATCTTCGGCATCCGCCCCGAGGATGTCCACGATCCCGACTTCGCCCCGCCGGCCATTCACGGCGCGCCGGTGGAAGCCCGGGTGGCGGTGACGGAGTTGATGGGGAACGAAATCATCGTCTACCTGGATACCGACCGCTACGAGTTCCTGGGCCGTTTTGACCCCCGCACGACGGCCCGCGTGGGGCAGACCCGCCAGGTTATCTTCAATATGGACCGAATGCACATTTTTGACCGCCAGTCGGAACTGGCGATCCGGTAGGCGGAAACGCACGGGCAGGGACGCGCTGGCGGGCGGCATTGCCGCCCGCCAGCGTGTTCTTTGTTTCGTATAGTCAACGGCGCCGTGAGTCCTGAGCGAATATCTTGAGCGGGTAAAGGCAGGCGACACGAAGCCTGCCACTCGCTTCGTATAGTCATCAGTGGCCGCAGGGCCCCAGACATTTCGTGTAGTCAGAAATGGGGGCCAAAAGCCTGCGATCGTCCGGGCATTGTCTTTGAGTAGAAAGACAGGCTATACGAAGTCGTTATGTCAGAGCAGGTCTGAAAAGCCGTTCCTGTGGCGCGGGCCGCCCGGCCTGTGTAGATGCAGGCGAACAGCCTGCGCCACCGTAGCGCGGGCCGCCCGGCCTGCTTCGTGTAGCGCAGGCCGCCCGGCCTGTCAGTGCAGGCGAACAGCCTGCGCTACCCACTCTCAGAAGGCGGCCAGCCGCCTTTTGAGGTAGTCAATTGGCTCCACCAGGGTGGGGTCGGCCCCGTTCAACATAGCCAGGTAGAGGCTCGCGTAGTCCCCGAAGTGAATAAGGGAGAGCATCTGGGCCAGGCGGCTCTTGCCCTGCCCCCAGATTTCGTCCGGTGCAATGCCCTCTTGGAGCAGCAACTCCTTCGTGATTTCCCACCGGGCCTGAACACGCGGGTGGTCCAGCGGGGAACGGAGCATAAGCACCGACACTCGCTCCCGGATTTCGTTCGGCAGGCCGAATCCAACCACCGCGTTGTGGTTTAGTTCCGGCATCTCCTCCCATACCGCCCACTGCTTGGCATTCTCGTTGAATTGACCCTTCCACCGCCGGGCGACGGGTGCCAGGAAGCCCGCGCCGTAGACGACCGGCAGCCGTCCGATCAGTTGCCCGGCCAGCCGCTTGGCCGGGTTGCGGATCGTCGGGGTCTCCGGTCGCAAAGCCCGCCCCCAGTCCTCCAGCACCGCAATCGCCTCGTCCAGGTCCTCTCCGGGGTCCCGAATGAGCCCGGCGCGCCAGAGGATGCCCAGGAGCAACATCAGGGAGTAGCCAATGGCCGCGCGGGGCGCCAGGCAGGGGGAAAAGCGGAGCAGAGGGATTCCTTTCTCCTCGGCCATAGCGGCCAGGTCGCCGCCGGTGGCAATGACGACCAGCCGACAGTTTCGCTCCATCGCCTGCGCGAACGCCGAAAGGGTCTCCTCTGTCTTGCCGGAGTAACTGGAGCCTACGACGAGGGTCTCCGGCCCGGCGTAGGCGGGCAGGTCGTACCCGCCGACGCAGAGAACGGGCACCGGGCACTCGTCGGCCACCAGTGCGGCGGCCAGCGCGCCGCCAATGGCCGACCCCCCCATACCCAGCACCACCACCTGCCGGACCCGCCCGTACTCCTCCGGCAGGGATAGGTCCTGCACCAGATGCCAGGCATCGGCGCAGTGGACAGGCAGTTCGGCGATACGGTCGCGCATCCGCTGCGGGTCTTTCTCTTCGTAGAGTTTCGGGTCATCCAGGTTCATCGGTGTTGCTCCTATTGCGTATTCCGTATTCCGTCTGTGGTTAGCAATTCGTACACCCTCCGGCGCGGCCAGCCGGAGAGGGCGGCAACCTCCCGCGCGGCCCGGGCCGGCGAAACTCCGGCCTGCAGTCGCTCCTCCAGCGCCGCGCGAACTTCCGCCTCATCCCACTGCTCCTCCCCTGAGGCGCCGCCGATCACCAGGGTGAACTCCCCCCGAGGCTCACCGTCCGCGAAATAGGCCCGCGCGCCGCTGATCGTCCCCCGCCAGACCTCCTCGTACATCTTGGTCAATTCCCGGCAGACCGCGACCGGCCGGTCGCCCAGGATGGCCTCCATATCGGCCAGTGACTCCCGGAGCCGGTGCGGCGCCTCAAAAGCGACCAGGGTCCAGCGTACGCCGGCGACCTCTTTCAGGAGCACCCGCCGCTGGGATGCCCGCCGGGGGAGAAACCCCAGATACAGAAATCGGTCGGTGGGCAGGCCGGAGAGGACAAGCGCCGTCACCAGCGCCGTCGGGCCCGGCACAGCAGTGACCGGGAAGCCCCGTTCCAGCGCGGCCCGCACCAGTTCATAGCCCGGGTCGGAGAGGCCGGGCATCCCCGCCTCGGAGATGAGCGCCACGTCCCCCTCCTCCAGTTGGCGCAGGACGCGCCCCGTCTTCTGCCGCCAGTTCCCCTCAAAATAACTGGTCACCGGCGTGGAGATGCCGTAGTGATCCAGCAGAAGCCGCGCCCTGCGGGTGTCCTCCGCCGCGATGAGGGAGACCTCCTTCAGCACCCGCAGCGCGCGCAGGGTGATATCTTCCAGGTTGCCGATGGGGGTGGCGACAAGGTAGAGGGTGCCCATGGGTACTGCGTATCGCGTATTCCGTCAGTAACTACCCGCCCGGTTCAGAAACGGCCGCGCATTTGCCCCCACCCCCCTTTATCCTCCCTCCCCCATCGCTGCGCTTGGGGGAGGGGGGAAGGGCATAAGCGTAACTTAAGGCTGGATTGGGCTCTTTACTTCCCGCCGCCCGGAGCGCCGATGGGAAATCGGCCTCCCCTGGGGGCAACCGCAAGGGTTGCCCCTACGCTTCGCGCCGGGCGTCAACCTGCGTTGACGCCCCTGAAAAGGGCGGCGCAGGCCGCCCTCTGGCCGGAGGCCCAGGGAGGCTGACTTTCAGTCAGCGTTCCCCTGCGCCGATGGGAAATC
>CALDFY010000135.1 GCA_937942115.1 uncultured Anaerolineae bacterium
CGCAGTCGGCTCCCCGGCCGATGAGGACCCGGTCCTCCCGAATCAGCCACCGCTGTCCGGCTGTCTCCCCCTCCAGGATGACCAGCATGGGGACGGCTGTTTCTTCCATAGAGAATCGGAGAATCAGAGAATCAGAGAATCAGAGAATCAGAGAATCAGAGAATCAGAGAATCGGAGAATCAGAGAATCAGAGAATCGGAGAATCGGAGAATCAGCCAGGGATGCGCCCAAAGCGACGCTCGCGCCGGGCATACTCGGCCAGGGCCTTATAGAATTCGTCTTTATCAAAATCGGGCCAGTAGACCGGAGTGACGTAGTATTCGGCGTAGGCGCCCTGCCAGATGAGGAAGTTGCTCACCCGCATCTCTCCGCTGGTCCGGATGATCAGGTCGGGATCCGGCAGGTCGGCAGTGTACAGGTAGCGGGAGATGAGGACCTCATCCACCGCTTCCGGAGGGACACCGTCCTGGATGATGCGGCGGACTGCATCCACAATCTCGGCCCGTCCACCATAGTTAAAGGCGACGTTCAGGATGAGCCGCTGGTTATCCCGGGTGAGGTCCAGAGCCTGGCGGATCTTGGCCACCAGACGCTCCGGTACTCGCTCCATCCGCCCGACATGGCGAATCTGGACCCCCTCCCGGTGGAGTTCGGGGAGTTCCCGGTCAATCATCCGCTCCATAATATCCAGCAGACCTTCCACCTCATCCCGGGGGCGTTCCCAGTTTTCGGTGGAGAAGGCGTAGATGGTGAGGATGCGGACGCCGAACTCCACGGCGGCGCGCAGGATGCGGCGGAGATTCTCCGTCCCGGCGCGATGGCCGGCCAGGCGCGGCAGTCCTCTGGCCTGAGCCCAGCGGCCGTTCCCATCCATAATGATGCCGACATGGACGGGGATTTTCTCCAGCGGAGGGTATACTTTTTCCTCTTTTGGTTGAGTCATCGGGGAAGGTCGGAGATAGTGCCTCTGGAACGATGCGGGTAAGGCGGTGAATCAACAGGTGCCAGGTGCAGGAGTATTATACCACGTTTTGCCTTTTCGGCAAAAAATTGCGCAAGATGAATCTCGCGCTATGAAGAGATGGTCAAATTTCCATCACTTCCCGGGTCTTCCGCTCGCCGATTTCCTCCGCTCGCGCGGTGTATTTGTCTGTCAGTTCCTGGAGTTCGTCGCGGGCTTGATAGAATTCGTCTTCCGAAATCAACTTTTCCTTTTCAAACTCCCGCAAGTCATCCAGGGCCTCCCGGCGGATGTTGCGCAGGGCTACCTTTGCTTCCTCCACCCGTCGGCTGACCATGCGCGCCAGTTCGGTTCGCCGCTGTTCTGTTAAAGGAGGGATGACCAGGCGGATGATGCGGCCATCGTTGGAGGGGGTGAGGCCCAGGTCGGATTTCAGGATGGCCCGCTCTATGTCTCCCAGCGAGGAGGGATCGTAGGGGCGGATGGTGAGCAGTTGCGGCTCCGGCGCGCTGATGACCGCCAGTTGGTTGAGGGGGGTGGGGACGCCGTAGTAGTCCACCATCACCCGTTCCACAAGGGCCGGACTGGCCCGACCGGTGCGGATGGCCCGAAAATCCGCCTCCATGACTTCCAGGGTTTTCTTCATACGCTCTTCGGTCTCGCGAAGCAAATCCCGGATCATGCCTCCTCCTGGGGGAGAATCAAGAATCAAGAATCAAGAATCAGAAGAATCAGCGATTCTCTGATTCTTCTGATTCTTTTGATTCTCCTGATTCTTTATCGGGAGATGAGGGTGCCCACTTTTTCGCCCAGAACGGCCCGCTCCAGACTCCCCGGCTGCCACAGGTCCAGGACGATGATGGGCAGGTCATTATCCATACAGAGAGAGATGGCCGTAGCATCCATCACACCGACCCGCATGTTCAGCGCTTCCATATAGGTGAGGTAGTCAAACTTGCGGGCGTCGGGGTTCTGGCGAGGGTCTTCGGAGTAGACGCCGTCCACTTTGGTGGCCTTGATGAGCAGGTCGGCGTCAATCTCCATGGCCCGCAGGGCGGCAGCGGTATCGGTGGTGAAGAAGGGGTTGCCCGTGCCGCCGCCGATGATGACGACCCGTCCTTTCTCCAGGTGACGGATGGCCCGCAGGCGGATGTAGGGCTCGGCGATGGTGTGCATCTCAATGGCCGTCTGAACCCGGGTCTCCACGCCCATCCGCCCCAGGGCGTCAGCCAGGGCCAGGGCGTTCATAATGGTGGCCAGCATGCCCATGTGGTCGGCGGTGGCGTGGTCCATCCCGTGCTCCAGACCATCCCGCCCGCGCCAGATGTTGCCGGCGCCGAGGACGATGGCGACTTCCACCTCGTAGTTCCGCACGGCGACGATTTTGGCCGCCACCTCTTCGGCCCGCCGGGGGCTGATACCGTAGCCGGAGGGCCCGGCCAGGGATTCTCCCCCCAGTTTCAACAGGACTCGCCGGTATTTCGCTACGGTCATATTCGCCTCCCGATAAAACCCTCCCGCAGGCTGGGAGACCTGCGGGAGGGCTTCTGGTGACTATAGACTCTCACCCAGTTCGTAGCGGGCAAATCGGCGAACGACAATGTTCTCGCCCAGCAGGGCCGTATGCTCTTTGAGGACCTGCTCCACCGTCCGGTCTTCGTCCTTGATGAACGCCTGTTCCAGCAGACAGACGGACTGATAGAACTTTTCCAATTTTCCCTGGACGATGCGGTCCACCACGTTTTCGGGCTTGCCTTCCTCCAGGGCCTGAGTGCGATAGATGCGCCGCTCTTCCTCCACCACCTCGGGCGGAACCCGGTCACGGGAGAGGTAGCGGGGGTTGGCGAAGGCGATGTGGAGGGCCAGGTCGTGGGCCAGGGCGCGAAACTGTTCGGTGCGGGCGACGAAGTCGGTCTCGCAATTCAGTTCCAGGATAACACCCACCCGGCTGCCGTGGTGGATGTAGGCCTCAATGACACCCTCGCGGGCGGTCCGGTCCACCTTCTTGGCCGCTTCGGCCAGTCCCTTCTCCCGCAGATAGGCGACGGCGGCCTCAAAATCGCCGCCGGTGGTCTCCAGGGCCTTCCGGCAATCCAGCACTCCTGCGCCGGTGGCCTCGCGCAGTTCCTTGACCATTGCGGTTGTGATCTCCAACGGTAACCTCCTTGACTATTGCTCTTCTTCAGGTTCAAACTCCTCTGCAAATTCCTCAAATTCCTCTTCAAACTCCCCTTCCTTTTCTGCCGGGTACCCTTCCTCCGGCTCAAAGGCCTCGTATTCTTCGCCCTCCTCCGGCAGCCATTCCTCTTCTTCCTCAAAGCGTCCCTCGCGGATGCGGGCGAGGGTGGCCGCGCTGAGGTACCGTTCGGTCTCCTCCGGGATTTCCTCGGGGGCCATTTCCTTCCGGAGGGCCAGCCCTTCCAGGGCGGCATCGGCGATGAGGCCGGTGATGAGGCGGATGGCGCGGATGGCGTCGTCGTTGCCCGGGATGACGTAGTCTACGGGGTCGGGGTCGCAGTTGGTGTCCACGATGGCGATGACCGGGATGTCCAGGATGTTCGCTTCCTTCACCGCCGTCGCTTCCCGCTGCACATCCACCACATAGAGGAGGTTGGGGAGTTGGCGCATCTGCTTGATGCCGCTCAGTCGGGCATTGAGCCGCGCGATTTCCCGCTGGAGTTTCAGGGCCTCCAGTTTGGTCAACTGCTCAAACTCCCCCCGGGCCTGGCGCTCCTCCAGGTCTATCAGGTAGTCAATCCGACGGCGGATAGTGCGCCAGTTGGTCAGGGTGCCGCCCAGCCAGCGCTGGTTGACGTAGGGCATCCCGCACCGCTGGGCCTCGTGAGCGATGACCTCCTGGGCCTGTTGTTTGGTGCCCACGAAGAGGATGGTTCCTCCGTTGGCGACCGTCTCCCGGGTCACCTGGACGGCCTGCTCCAGGGCATGGAGGGTCTTTTGAAGGTCAATGATATGCACCCCGTTGCGCTCGGTGAAGATGTAGGGTCGCATCTTCGGATTCCAGCGCCGGGTGCGATGTCCGAAGTGCACGCCGGTTTCCAGCAGCGTGCGCATGGTGGTAACGGCCATGATTCACCTCCTTTTCTGTTGGTTCCTCCGCCCCTTTCTCCCCGTCCGGGAACCGGGCGGCCACTCCGGCACAGCCCGGACGGTCCGGGGGCGTGCGATTTCGGCCAGCAGGCCGCAGGGATTTTACCACAAAAGGCCGGATGGGGCAAGCGGGCGTCCTCACCTCACTCCCGGCCCTCAAGTGTGGCCTTTTCGCCCCAAGTCTTCCTGCGTGGGCCTCCAGCCGCTTCCAAATAAAAAGATCATTTTTCACTGCGGCGGCGAAGCCGCCGCAGTGAAAAATATTTTCTTTATGTTCTTTTGACCGGGCAGAGGGCCGTTTGGGGGCGATTTTCTAACAGCCCGCCCTGAAAAGGCCAAACTTCAGGGAGAGGGTTGGGGGAAAGGTGAGGCATCCACTTGACGTAGGAAAAAGAAAATGGCATAATAAAGCCGGCCGGAGTCGGTGGCTACGACCCGCCCCTCGGGTGGGTTCACATTCAGGCCCCTTGAAGGAGGAAATATGGTACGCTGTCCAGAATGCAACACCATTCTTCCTATCCCGCCGGACATCGCCCTCTACGACCGCCTGTATTGCGAAGAGTGCGGGGCCCTCCTGGAGGTCGTCAGCCTGAATCCGCTGGAACTGGAATACGTCTTTGACTACGAGGACCTGGAAGAGGAAGAAGAACTGGAGTGGGAAGAAGAGGAGGAATGGGAAGAAGAGGACCTCTTTGACGAGGACCTGGAAGAAGACGACGAGGAGTGGTAATCACCGCAGGCGGGACGACATTCGCCGCGCGCGGGACGGCCACGGCAGTTCCCTCACCCCACCCCCGGTGGCGCTTCGGCGATCCTTCGGGGTGAGGAAGCCCCCTTCGGGCTGAGGCCCTCGGTGGGGCCCTTTGCTGCTACCTGTTCCTCACCCTACCCCCGCCGCCTTCGGCGGCACCCCCCTGAACTTTGGCTTTTCAGGCGAAGGGGTGGAAAAGAAAATTTAGAAGCCGCCCCGAACCGGCGAGGGGGGTAAAAAGAAAATGTTTTTCATTGCGGCGGCTTTGCCGCTGTAATGAAAAATATATTTTCTTTCAACCCGCTGGCGAAAAGGCCAAACTTGAGGGTGAGGCCGAATCTTTTTGCCGCCGCAGCGAAAAAGAACGGGGTTTGCGGCAAACGGCGAAGCCGTTTGCCGCAAACCCCTATTTCCTTCCCCAGGTAGCGTTCACACCAGCAGAAAGGCCAGCCCGAGCATCAGGATCAGCATGACCGCCGCGATGATGGCGATCCGCTTCAGGTCGGCCACCACGTAGGGGTACTCCTCTCTCAGATCCCGCAGGACGCGCACGGAAGCCTTCGGGGCCGGATGGACTGCCGCAGGGGCGGGATGGACTGCCGCAGGAGCCGGCGCACTGGTCGGTTCCTCCGGCCGGACCAGTTGAGCCGCAGAGAGGCGAGGGCCGGATGCCCCACGCCGACGACGAGATTTCTTCCCCATAGAACCTCCTTCCAATTCCTTCGCAGGCCGGTCCCCTCAACCCGCTCTGGAGAAATGAGCGCAAGTATTATACCTCTATGGCTCCAATTCGGCAATCACCACAATCCGGTGGGTGTCCACCCCGTAGGGATAGCAGGAGATAAGAGTGAGCACCGGACTGCTGGTCGGGTACATCACACTGACGTCGGTAGGTTCCACGATGCGAGTCTGGGTCACCCGATACCGGTAGACCTGGCTGGCGGTATAGACCTCCACCACGTCCCCCACCCGGACTTTAGGCAGGTCGCGGAAGATTTCTCCGTAGATGTCGTTGTGCGCGGAGATGATGCAGTTGCCCCGCTCCCCCGGATTGGCCGAACCGATGTGATGGCCGGCCCCCCGTTTTAAACTTTCCCAGTCGTCCCCCTCCACTACCGGCGCGTCCACGCCGATGGAGGGGATGCGGATGCGGATGGCTTGCTCCGGCCCGGGAGTCGGCGCGGGGAGAGGGGTGATGGCTTCCACCAGATGGCGCAGATGGGCCGGAACCGGCGCAGGCTCTGAGTACCCCCGGGCGTCCGGGGGGCTGTGACCACCGGGCAGTACGACAACCTGAATCAGAGGCGTCGGCGTGGGCGTGGGCACCTGCTCCGCCTGAACGGCCCGGGCCTGACGGTTTAACTCTTGAAGCGTATCCAGCGTGCTGATCAAGACCGCGATGAGGCCCACCAGGGCCAGGATTTCCAGAATGAGCAGCGCCTGATCCCGCACCCACCCCCAGCGGATTCGCCGGGCGGGACGGGGCCGGTGGCGCGGTGGCTCCTCGTCCACCGGACGGGCCCGAAATCCCGCGCTGGCGCCCTCATCGGCGTAGCGGAGATGTTCGTCCGGGAGGGGCGGAGGCCCCGTTTCCGCTTCCGGCCGCTCCGGGGCCAGCGGGTCGCGAGGGGACAGAGGCCCCTTCGCCTTCCGCAGACGCTCCAGCCGCGCCTGTGCCTTGCGGATGCGGAGAATTTCCTCCAGTTCCTCTATGGAGAGTTCATCTACGGACCGACGGTCTCGCATCGTCCGTGAAACGTTATGCGTGAGGCGTGAAACGTGATTCGTGAATCCGGATGCCCCGTTTTTCCAGTTGGGCGAAGAACGGGTCCGGCTCCAACACTTCCTCCGGAGCGAAAACTCCGGGTGTATCCACCTCCCGCCGGGCCAGCATGACCGCCCCAATCGCGGCCGGGATGCCGGTCAGGCGACCCATTTTGTCCACCGTGGCGTAGCGGACGGTCTGCGCCTCCCCTCCCTTCCGGCCCACCACGTCCACCCGGGCGCCGGAGAACGGGACACCCCCCGCACCAATGAGGCCCTCCAGACGGTGGATCAGCCGGGCCGTGCGGACGATGGAGCGATGGCTCCGGCTGAGGCCCAGTCGGACCAGAAGGGCACCGAGGGAGTTGTTCCATCGCGGGGTCAGTCCACCCTTCAGAAAGACCGTGCGGGCCGGGATGGTTCGGGGAATGGTCAGTGGCTCCGGATGCCCGCAATGGTACACCTCCACCCGGCCCAGCGGGGCCGGGAAGTCCACCCACTCCTTCTCGCTGCCCGCCGGGACCATAATCCGTTGCCCGTCGCGAAAGGTGGGCACCTCACCGGTGATGGCGTAGAAGACGTGCATGACGACGGCCAGTCCCTCCGAATCCGCCGCGCCACCGCCCCAGTAGATGCGGATTTCGTCCACCTCATCCAGTTGGGCGGCGCCCTTCTTCGCCATCAGATTGGTGATCCCCGGCGTCCACCCCAGGCCGTTGATAACGGTGACGCCGGCCTCTTTGGCCTGGGAGTCCATGCCCCGCAATTCATCCATCGGCCCCCAGTCGTCACAGATGTCCACGTAGGGGACGCGGGCGCGGATGGCCGCCCGGGTCAGTTTGGGGGCGAAGTAGTAAAAGGGGCCAATGCACCCGACGGCGGCATCCGCCCCCTCCAGCACTTGGACCAGCATGTCGGCGTCCTCGGCGTCCACGAAGACAGCCCGGGCGCGCCCCCCCAGTTCGGCGGCCATCTGTTGTGCCCGCTCCAGCCGGTAGTCGGCAATGACGACTTCGGCATCGGAGAACGATATGAGGTCGCGGACGACGTGACTCCCCATATCGCCGCAACCACCCAGAACGACGATACGCATGGGACACCTCCTGTTATCGGAAAAACCAATGGAGCATCTCCATCCCCCAGATCATCGTTGCCCAGCCGCCGACGATCAGGAACGGGCCGTAAGGAATGGGGTCCCGGAGGGACCGAAGGCGCGCCAGGAGCAGGAAGAGGCTGACCATTCCGCCACTCAGAATCGCCAGCAGCAGCGCCACGATGACCATCGGGAAGCCGGTCACCAGGCCGATAAAGGCGGCCAGTTTGACGTCTCCGCCCCCCATGGCCCCTGGCCCCACCAGCCAGTTGCCCAAAAGGACGATGGCCATCAGGATGATGTAACCGGCCACACCGCCCAGCAGGGCGCTCTTCCACCCGATGTGTCCGGTGAAGAACGACCCCACTATCGCCAGCGCCATAGCGGGGATGGTGACCACGTTCAGAATCAGCCGCCGTTCTATGTCGGTGACGGCGATCAGCACGAAGATGGCGGTGTAGAGGGCGAAAAAGACGAACCGGACCGTCAGCCCGTACCGCCAATACAGGAAACCGAACAGGAAGGACAGTCCCAGTTCCACCAGCGGGTAGCGAATGGAGATGAGGGCGCCGCAGGAAGGACAGTGCTGACGGTGGACCAAGAACGCGGGCAGCGAGACCCACTGGTACCAGGGGCGACGGCGGCCGCAGTACGGGCATTCGGGAAGACGGGGGCGCCGCCGGGCTGGCAGGTCTGTTCCCAGACGATTGACCACTGCGCCGATCAGAACGCCTAGCAACAGAACGATGGCCATGATGCTCCTACGGTCGTTCTATGGGCTGGAGGTAATTGGCGACGGCCCACCCCTGCCGGGCCTCGTGGGTCGGGTCCCGCACCTGCCACCAGGTGTAGCCGCCCGCCACGCGGGGGCCGTTGACCACGATGAAGACTTCCCCCTCCTGCCCGATACTCAGGCGCGGGCTGTTGACGTCCGGGTCCCGTCGCAGGCTGACTCCCGCCCCCTCCGTTCCGCTCACCCGCACGTACCGGCCGATGGCGATCTCCGGCGAGGCAGTGGGGGTGGGAACCGGGGTCTCGGTCGGCGTGGGGGAGGGGGGCACGGTGGGCATCGGGGTCGCCGTCCAGATGATAGGGGTCGGGCTGGGCCCCGGCGGCCCCTGGAGGCGCCAGAAGTAGAGAGCCCACAAGCCGCAGGCGACCGCGGCCAGCGCCAGCACCAACAGCGCCAGCCCCCAGACGTACAGTGGAATGGGTGGGCGAGGAGTTTGCCGTCTGACCATCAGGATGCAGGAATGCTGGCTTGGCAAAAATTACAAATGGGCCTCCAGCCAGCGCTCCAGGTCGGCCAGGACCTGGGCCCGGTGGGTATCGTTGTGGGGTTCGTGATACCCACCCTCGTACTCTATGCGTTCCTTATCTGCGATGGGCACGTTCTCAAAGAACCGGCGGCTCCCCTCCGGAGGCACCAGGCGGTCGGCGCCGCCGTGAAGGACCAGCAGGGGTAACCGCCAGTCCCGCGCGTGCTCGTGGGTCCAGAGCATCGCCCGGCCCATTTCCGTCCCCAAACGGGCCGACCCAATGCTGTGGACCAGCGGGTCCGCCTGGTAGGCCGCCACGACCTCCGGGTCCCGCGAGATAGAGGTCGCATCCAGGCCGGTGTTCATCGCGAATCGCGGCCAGACCCGGGAGAGGGCGCGCGCCAGGGTCATCAGGACCGGCGAGACGCCGACCTGGGCCAGGGCGGGGCCGGAGGCGACGACTCCTTTCAGCCCCTCCGGGTAATGGAGTGCGTACTCCAGAACGATGAGGCCGCCCATGCTGTGGCCCATCAGGAAGAGAGGGCGGCCCGGCTCCTGGGCGGTGACCATCTGGATAAAGGCCCGCACGTCCTCCCGGAACTCCTCCCAGGAGTTGATGTGGCCGCGCGGTCCCGGGGAGCGGCCGTGCCCCCGATGGTCCAGCGCGTAGACGGCATACCCTTTGGGCACCAGGTGGTTAACTACGTTCATATAGCGGCCACTGTGCTCGCCAAAGCCGTGGACGATGACCAGCACGGCCCGGGGCTCCCCTTCGGGCCGCCAGCACTGATAATACAGCGGCAATCCGCCGTATCCCGAGAATGTCCCTTCGCGGTGCTCCATCGCTTTGCCTCCATATTTGCGGTAAGACGTGTGGACGGATCTGTGTATATGCGGGGATGGTTCATAATTGGTGACGCTTTTGCTGGCGGATGTTCTGCCCTCACCCCACCCCCTGTCCCCTCCCCTCGCCCGCTCGCCTTCGGCGGCAGAGGCCTCACCCCTCCCCCGACCCTTCCCCTCTCCCGAACGAAGTTCGGGAGAGGGGAGGCCTCACCCCTCCCCCGACCCCT
>CALDFY010000136.1 GCA_937942115.1 uncultured Anaerolineae bacterium
AATGCAGGTTTTTCACAGATAAAAACCAAGAGTTCATCTTTCCCAGTAGACTCCGGACTCCGGACTGCGGACTGCGGACTCCAGATTGCGGACTCCTCCGGCCGCCATTTGCCTTCCGGCCGGAATTGCGGTATCATATCCTCTGCAGGACATACCCGTCAAACGGCAAAAACCCTGCGTCCCTGCGCCCTGCGACCCTGCGACCTGCGCCCTGCGACTTGCGTCCTGCGTCCCTGCGACCTGCGCCCTGCGACCCTGCGCCCTGCGACCCTGCGCCCTGCGACTTGCGCCCTGCGACTTGCGTCCTGCAACCTGCGCCCTGCGACCTGCGACCTGCAACCTGCGCCCTGCGACTTGCATCCTGCGTCCCTGCGCCCTGCGACTTGCATCCTGCGTCCCTGCGCCCTGCGACTTGCGCCCTGCATCCCATGAGCCCGGTATCTGAGACCCGGCGCCAACTGCTCCGGCAGGCCGTCTACGGATTCCTCCGGCGGCATCCGGGGGCCACGCGGGCCGCCGCCGAACTGAACATCGCGGCCGCGCTCCACGTCTCCCAGGCCTCCGTCCAGAAGTGGCGCGCCGGCCACCCCATCTCCCCCGCCCACGTCCCCCCTCTGGCCGAATGGGCCGTCCGTCGGGCCGGCATGGACCGGGAGTGGGTGCGGGCCTTCCTGCAGGCATGCGACCACGAGGACCCCTTCCTGGAAGCCGCCCTCTTCGGCTCCGTCGGCCCTCCCGACCTGGCCGCGCGCTGCCGGGACCTCCATTACCGCTTCTGGGGCCGCGACCGCCTGGAAGCCGATGCCTCCTACTTCCCCCGCCCTGCCCTCACTGCCCTTCTGGAAAACTTCCTCCGCTCCGACCGCCCCGGCCTCATCCTGGTGGCCCCCTCCGGCATGGGGAAGACTGCGCTGGCCCTCCACCTGGCCCGCTGCGGGGCCGTCGCCGGCTACCCTGTCCTGGCCCTTCCTGCCGCCGGCCTGGACGGCGAACAACCTCTGCCGACCCTGCTCTCATCCCTGCTCTCCGTCTCCCCCCCGGATACGTCTCCTATCTCCTGGCCCCTGCTGGTGGTCCTGGACGGGGTCAACGAGAGCCCCGAGATGCTGCGGCTCGCCTGGCAGGCCGACCGGGCCCTCCCCCAGGCGGCCAGCCTCAAACTCCTCCTCACCTTCCGCCCGGAGAGTTTTCAGATCGTCCGCCACCGCCTCGCCCTGAACAACCACTGCTACTTCATTGACCCTCCGTCCGGCGCCGACGTCCTGGTGGCCGACCCCCCGGCCCTCCGGCTCCTCCCCTTCTCCGCCGATGAACTCGCCGGGGCCTACGAGCAGTACCGTCAGGCCTACCGTCTCCGGACCCCGTTCGCCGCCCTCCCCTCCGAGATGAAAGAAACGCTCCGCTACCCCCTCCTGCTCCATCTGACGGCCGAAGCCCACGCCGACGCCGCGCTCCCGGAGACCCTCTCCGCCGGACGGGTCCTCCAGGATTTTCTGAACTACCTCTACCGGCACGGACGGCTGGACCACAATGACCTGCTCTTTCTGGAAGGACGGGTGGTCCCCCGGATGCTGGCGTCGGGCCGGTGGCAGAGCGCCGTTCCGGTAGAGGAGGTGATGGCTCAGGGGGCCGGAGAGATTTCCTCCCTCATCCGTCTGGCCGACGCGGGGCTGCTGGCCTCCACCAACGGGCATCTGGATGAACCGCTCCGCTTCGCCCACGAGCGCTTCTACGAACACTTCGCCGGGCGACACCTGGCCCGGGAGCGGGAGTCGGCCCCGGACCCGGCGGCCTTCTACGAGGGGCTGCGGGAGGTCCCCTGGCCCCTCTACGGCCCCCTCCGCCGCCTGGTCGCCCGGGAGATTGCCCGGCGGCCGGACCGCCGCCTCTGGCGCGCGCTGGCCGCCCTCCCCGAGCCGGTCCTGGCCGGCGCGCTGGAGGACGCGGCCCGTTGCCATCCGGAGGAATGGGACGCCCTTCTGGAGACGTTCTGGCCTCCGGCGCGGCCGTTTCCTCCAGACAGGCCAACCCCTTGGCAGGAGGACCTGGGACGGGCGGTCCTCCTGACGGCCGGCGCCACAGGCGACGGGGAGTTTCTGGAGCGGGCCCTCCGGTCGGCGCCGCCGTCCCTGCGGAGCACGGCGCTCCTGCAGGCCAAAGACCTCTGGCAGGCCCACCCGGAGGCCGCCCGGGCCGTATTGCTCCGCCTGGCCGACCGGATCCCCGGCCCCCTGGGGCTCCCCTCCCTCCCCGCCATCGGCCTGTTCAGTTCGCTGTTTCTCCTTTCTCTTTTTGACTACGGGGACCGGCCGGAAGTGCTCTCCTTCCTCGGAGACCTGCTGTCCGACCTGGCCGGGCGGGCCTTCGGCGGGCTGCGGGGCCGCCTCCTGCTGCGCCTGACCGCCCGCTGGCTGACGAAGTGGCTGAAAGAGGCGGCGGTCGCGGCCAATCTGACGGGGGACCTGGAGCGGGATTTCCATCTCACCCCCGCTCAGCGGGCCGTCCTGCGGGCGCTGGCGCCGTATGTGGACTGGGAGACGCCGGGGTTCAGCACCGAAGCGACGTACCAGACCCTCCGCGCCGCGCTGGAGACGGGGTCCCTGCTGGCATGCTGGCTCACGATTCTGGCCGTCGTCCAGCAGGGCCTGGGCAACCCGGAGGAAGGTGGGCCGGCCCTGCGCCGCCTGGTCGCCGAGGCCGCTACCCCTCCGATTCCGCCCTGGGCTGCTCCGGCCTTCCACAGCGCGTACGAACTGCTCCGCGTCGCTCCCTCCGGCGACCCGGCCCTCTGGGAGGCGCTGGAGCGGGGTCTGGCATATACCCTGGAGACCTATCCGGAGTGGCACCGAACGGTGCAGTCCCACCGACTGGGTCGGCCCCGCTACATCCCCGGGCCCGCTCAGGGAGTGGCGCCCTACACGCTGGCCCGGAGCGCGGCCCGCCTGCCGGTGACCACCGGGCCGGTCTGGGACGCCCTCCGGCGCCGGCTGGAGAGCGGGGACACCGCTTTCGCGCTGGACTATCTGGGGGAACTGCGCTTCGTGGCGCTGGACGGCCGCCGTCCGGCCCTGGCCCTGCAGATGCTGGAGACCCGCCGCAACCACGCCCCTCTGGTCAACCACCCCGACCCCGCCGTCCGGGAACGGCTGGTGGACTTTCTGGCCTCCGTGCGGGCGGTTGCCTCCGAGGACGTGCGGGATTTTCTGGAACGGTGCGCGCCGCCGGAACTGGCCGCCTGGGTGGCCCGGCATCCCGCAGAGCCCCCGACCTATTCCTGGCTGTACTACCGGTTTGAGGAGTGGATTTACCCCTTCCTCGCCCGTTCCCGGGCCTCCCGCCGCCTGGTGGCCGACCTCTTCGCGCTGGCGGCGGAGGCGGCATCGGTCCGGGAGTGGGTGGAGCAGAGCGTTAACCGCATCCTGTGGGCTCTGAATCCGTCTCTGGCTACCTGACACTTTTCAGATAGGACGCGGAAAAACGCGGATCAACACGGATGAACACGGCAATAAAAAATGATTTTCCGTGCATTTCCGTGTTCTTCCGTGTGCTACAGACGCGGAAAGGCATCTCACACAAAGGCACAAAGATCACAAAGATTTATGGTAACTACCTACGCCAGGGGCTAAAAGCCCAATGGCCCTAACTTTTTCGGCGCGCTGGCCTCACCCCTCCCCCGGCCCCTCCCCTCTCCCAAACTTCGTTTGGGAGAGGGGAGGGGAGATAGGAGGGGTTTTGCGGCGGCCTTCGGCC
>CALDFY010000137.1 GCA_937942115.1 uncultured Anaerolineae bacterium
CTTCGCCGACCTCCTGAGAAGGGCGTCAACGCAGGTTGACGCCCGGCGCGAAGCGTAGGGGCAACCCTCGCGGTTGCCCCCAGGGAGGCCGATTTCCCATCGGCGCCCGAGGCGGCGGGAAGCGGAGAGCCGAAGCCAGCCTTAAGTGAACGCTTATGCCCTTCCCCCCTCCCCCAAGCGCAGCGATGGGGGAGGGGGATAAAGGCTCACAAGTGGAGGTTTTTTCACGCCCCTCTCGTTCCGGGCGGGCGACGGGCTTCTTTGCCCCTCACCCCCCTTGCCCCCCTCTCCCCATCGCTCCGCTCTGGGGAAAGGGGGGTTTTTGGGCGGGCGGCGAAGCCGCCCGCCCAAAAATCCCCCTCCTTTCTCCCCTCCCCTCTCCCGAACGAAGTTCGGGAGAGGGGAGGGGTCGGGGGAGGGGGCCTCTGCCGCCGAAGGCCAGCGGGAGAGGGGAGGGGTAAGGGGCATAAGCGTTAACTTAAGGCTGGCTTTGGCTCTCCGCTTCCCGCCGCCTCGGGCACCGATGGGAAATCGGCCTCCCTGGGGGCAACCGCGAGGGTTGCCCCTACGCTTCGCGCCGGGCGTCAACCTGCGTTGACGCCCTTCTCAGGAGGTCGGCGAAGGCTGACCTTGTTGCGAACGAAGTGAAGGGACCCGGCCGAAGGCCCAAAGAGGCTGGCTTCAGTCAGCGCCCGAGGCGGCGACCCAACTGGCGCAGCCCCTTAAGTTAACGCATATGGGGGTAAGGGATGGGGTGAGGGAGAGCCGCGATGGACTGCCCAGATAATTTTTTCAGTTGCAAAAGCGGCGGGCTCCAGAGCCCTGACGGGCCATTTGAAAGCCCCCGAAGGGGGCTTCGCATCTGAGCCAGGGGCTTTTAGTCCCTGGCAGAGGTCGTTGCGGCGGCGACGGCTTTCTGGGCGGCCTCCGCCAGGGTGGTGGCGGTGATGATTCCGTAGCCGGAACTCTCCAGAATCTGCCGCCCCTCCGCCTCGTTGGTCCCCACCAGTCGGGCGACGATGGGGATGTTGGGCCGGACCTCCTCCAGGACGGAGACGATGCCCCGGGCGACCTCGTCGCAGCGGGTGATGCCGCCGAAGATGTTGAAAAGGACGGCCTTCACCCGGGGGTCGGCCAGGATGAGCCGCAGCGCCGTCGCTACCCGGTCGGCGCGGGCGCCGCCGCCGATGTCCAGGAAGTTGGCCGGCATCCCGCCGAAGTGCTGGATGATGTCCATCGTCGCCATCGCCAGGCCGGCGCCGTTGACCATACAGCCGATGTCGCCGTCCAGTTGGACGAAGGAGAGGCCGGCCTCGCGCGCGGCCCGCTCCGAAGGGGTCTCTTCGTCAATGTCCCGCAGTTCCGCCAGGTCAGGGTGGCGGAAGAGGCCGTTATCGTCCAGGACGATTTTGGCATCCAGCGCCAGAAGAACCCCCTCCGGCGTGATGACCAGGGGGTTGATCTCCGCCAGCGACGCATCGCACTCCACAAAGGAGCGGTAGAGCCCCTGGGCAATGCGACCGAAGTCCCGGTGCAGCGCCGGGGGCAGGCCGATGCCCTTCGCCAGCGAGAGGGTCTGGTAGCCCCGCAGGCCGACGAAGGGGTCAATGTGGACCTTCTTGATGGCCTCCGGGTGGGTGCGGGCGACCTCTTCTATCTCCACGCCACCCTCGGAGGACGCCATCATCACCGGGCGGGCGGCGGCGCGGTCCACCACGATGCCCAGGTAGATTTCCTGCTGGATGTCGGCCGCGCGGGCCACCAGCACCTTGCGGACCGGCAGGCCCTTGATCTGGAGGGAGAGGATGCGGGCGGCCACTTCCTCTGCCTCCTGGGGGGTGCGGGCCAGTTTGATGCCGCCGGCCTTGCCCCGTCCGCCCACCAGCACCTGCGCCTTGACGACCACCGGACAACCCATCTGCTCTGCCAGAGAGCGGACCTCCTGGGGAGTGGTCGCCACCTCGCCTTCCTGTACGGGGATGCCGTAGCGGGCAAAGATGCGCTTGGATTGATATTCGTGGAGTTTCACGAGTTAACCTCCGGAACGTCGGATTGCTGAGAAGGAAGTATGGGTATTATACCATACCCGGAGAACCTGCCAACTTCGGGTTGGACCACAGACCACTGACCACTGACCACTGACCATAGACCATTGACCACGGACGACGGTCTGCTCATTCCGGCGCGTTTGGCGTTTATATCCTGCTGGGGTAAAATGTAATCAACGCCTCACCCCTCCCCCTGACTCCCCTGACAAGTGTAGGTTTTTCGGGGAGCGGGGGATGCCCATTCCGGCCCTCACCCCACCCCTTACCCCTCCTCTCTCCCGCTCGCCTTTCGGCGGCAGAGGCCTCACCCCTCCCCCGCCCCCTCCCCTCTCCCGAACGAAGTTCGGGAGAGGGGAGGGGTCGGGGGAGGGGTGAGGCCTCTGCCGCCGAAAGGCGAGCGGGAGAGAGGAGGGGTAAGGGGTGGGGTGAGGGCCGGAATGGGCATCCCCCGCTCCCCGAAAAACCTACACTTGTCAGGG
>CALDFY010000138.1 GCA_937942115.1 uncultured Anaerolineae bacterium
TCTCAGGAGGTCGGCGAAGGCCGACCTTGTTGCGAACGAAGTGAAGGGACCCGGCCGAAGGCCCAAAGAGGCTGGCTTCAGTCAGCGCCCGAGGCGGCGACCCAACTGGCGCAGCCCCTTAAGTTAACGCATATGGGGGGCCAGGGGGAGGGGTGAGGCCCATCACCCGGCAGGCAATAAAACAGACACCTGGAATTTTAATGCCGTCCAAAAGTGTCCCGATTTCATTCGGAAAATGAACCATCCCGGCGCTTCCTGCCCGGGTCCCGTTGGGATAACCGCACAGGTAGAAATTTTTCAGCCGTCTGAACGTGCGTAACGGCCGGTCGTTTCGCAATCTCTGGCTTTGCCATCGCGCTTTCCCCTAATCGCTCTCCGTCCTACGCAGTAGGAGAGTGCGCGGGTGGCGCCGTTCCATCCAGATGATGGTCAGCCATGAGAGAGCAATACCGATGACGGAGAGAATAAAAAAGGGCCAGTTCCAGCTATCTGACGCGCGCAGGTGAGGGAGGATCATCATCAGTCGCATGACCACGTTGAGGCCCTGGACAAAGACCAGGGAGACCCGTCCGGCGATGGGAGTAAGGACGCCGGAGTTCATCCCGGCCAGAGCCAGCAGCAAAAGGATAAGCAACGTCGGGGGCAGAACGGCGGCCTGAGGGGCCTCCTGAAAGAAATCGGGCGGGTAGAGAATGACCGCGATGACCTGGAGAACGAGAAGTCCGATCATGGAAAGGCGACCTTTCATTATGCATCCCTCCTGTTGAGTTAAGAAACATTATACCTATAAAGGGGCGTAAAGTCAAACGAGGTACGGTCTTCCTGCTCCTTGTCCTCTGGGTCAAAAAAGGTATAATAGACGCAGGTCATACGACAGAGAGGAGCCTATGGAGACCTTCGCCATCGTTCGGGAGAAACTGGATCAGGCCGTAGACGTCCTGCGGGAAAAGGGGCTGGACCTCTGGATGACATTTGTCCGGGAGACCAGCCAGGTCCGGGACCCCTGCCTGGACCTCATCCTGGGGCTGGACCTGACCTGGCAGTCGGCGCTGATGATCAGCCGGACCGGGGAACGCATCGCGATTGTGGGCCGGTACGACGCCGATAACGTCCGCGCCATCGGCGGCTACACGACGGTCATCGGGTACGACCAGTCCATCCGCGAGCCCCTCCTGGAGCAGGTCACGCGCCTGAACCCCCGCTGGATCGGGCTGAACTTCTCCGAAAGTGACCCGGCGGCGGACGGGCTGACCCATGGGATGTTCCGCGTCATTGCGGGCATCCTGGGCGGGACGGAGTATGCGGCCCGACTGACCTCGGCGGAGGAGGTCATCGCGGCCCTGCGGGGGCGCAAGACCGCCAGCGAGATTGACTATATCCGCGCCGCCATCGGGGCCACCGAGGGCATCCTGCGGGAGGTGGAAGCCCTGGTACAGCCCGGGATGACGGAGCGGGAGATCGCCGCCTTCATCCACGAGACGACCCGCAAGCGGGGCCTGACGCCGGCCTGGGAGCCCGACTACTGCCCCATCGTCTGCGCCGGACCGGAGGGGACCTTCGGCCACCGGATGCCGGGGGACTATCAGACTCAGCCCGGCGCGCTGCTCCAGATAGACTTCGGAGTCCGCCGGGAGGGCTTCGTCTCCGACCTGCAGCGGGTGATGTATTTCTGCCGGCCGGGGGAGGAGTCGCCGCCGGAGGAGGTGTTGCGGGCATGGCGGGCCGCTCGGGCGGCGCTGGAGGCCGGCCGGGCGGCCCTCCGCCCCGGCGCCCGGGGCTGGGAGGTGGATGCCGTCGCCCGCCAAACCCTGGTGGAGGCTGGCTACGCCGAGTATCTCCACGCCTTCGGCCACCACATCGGCCGCACCGTCCACGACGGCGCCACCGTCCTGGGTCCGAAGTGGGAGCGATACGGCAAGAGCATTGAGGGGGTCATTGAGGCCGGCAACGTCTTCGCCATTGAACTGGGGGTCTGGGTCCCCGGCTACGGCTATATCGGCTGTGAGGAGGACGTGCTGGTCACCCCGGAGGGGGCCGAGTACCTGAGCGAACCGCAGGAAGAAATCTGGTGCATCCATAAGTGAGGCGTATTTGCGGCGGCGGTGGAATCACCGCCGCCGCAAATATTCTCATCCGCAGGGAGGTCGGCGTGGGTAAGAGGCCCGTCATCATCGGCGTCGCCGGAGGGACCGGCTCCGGCAAGACGACAGTGGCCATGAAGATTCTGGAACGGGTGGGGACCGAACATGTCGCCTACATCCCCCACGATGCGTACTACCGGGACCTGAGCCATCTCCCCCTGGAGGAGCGGACCCGCATCAATTTTGACCACCCCGATTCGCTGGAGACGGAACTCCTGGTCCAGCACCTCCGGCAACTGAAGGCCGGACAGGCGGTAGAAATCCCCGTTTACGACTTCACCACTCATACCCGGACCGCGCAGACCCGACGGGTCGGCCCGGCGCCGGTCATCCTGGTAGAGGGCATCCTGGTCTTCGCAGAGCCGGCGCTGCGGGAACTGTTTGACGTCAAACTCTATGTGGATACCGACGCCGACATCCGCCTCATCCGCCGCCTTCAGCGGGACGTCCGGGAGCGGGGCCGTTCGGTGGAATCGGTCATCCAGCAGTACCTGACCACCGTCCGCCCGATGCACCTGGAATTCGTGGAGCCCAGCAAGCGGTACGCCGACGTCATCATCCCGGAGGGGGGACACAACGAGGTGGCGATTGAAATGGTCGCCGCCCGCATCCGGGGGCTGCTGGAACAGCGGGCAGAGGAGGCGGACGATGGGGAATCTGCCTGAGTCCGGCCCCGTTCTGGTGACCGGCGCCACGGGCTTTGTGGGCCGCAACCTCTGCCCCTACCTGGCCGAAAAGGGGCATCGGGTCCGGGCGCTGGTCCGCCGAACCTCCGACCACGGTTTTCTGGACGCGCTGGGGGTGGAGAAGGCCTGGGGGGACCTGCGCGACCCGGCGTCGGTCGTGGCGGCGGCGGAGGGGTGTCGCGCCGTCATCCACGCCGGGGCCGTCTTCCGCTTCTGGGGACGGCGGGAGGAGTTCTGGGCTGTGAACGTCCAGGGGACCCGAAACGTGCTGGAGGCCGCCCGGCGGGCCGGGGTGGGCCGGTTCGTCCATATCTCCACCATCGCCGTTGTCGGGAAGCCTCCGGCGGAAGGACTCATCACCGAAGAGACCCCCTGCTATCCCCAGGATGCTTACCAGGAGAGCAAACTGGAGGCGGAGCGAGAGGTTCTCGCCTTGGGGCGGGAATCCGGCCTTCCCGTCATCGTCCTGCGCCCCGGGGCGATCTACGGCCCCTGGAGCCACTATGCTTTCAACCGCCTGTTTATAGAAGACCCGCTGCGCGGGCTGGCCTTCCGGGTCCACGGCGGGCGCCACATCACCTTTCCGGTCTTCGTGGGGGATGTGGCGTGGGCGGCGGAGGCGGCGCTCACGCGCGGCCGTCCGGGCGAGGTCTACAACATCTGTGGGCCGTCCGTGAGCCACCGGGAGGTGGGGGAAGTGCTGGAGCGGCTGGTCGGTCGCCGGATCCGCTGGATTCCGGCCCCGGCCTGGGGCATGGTCGCGCTGGCGCGGGTGTGGACTGCGATTTCTTACCGGACCGGACGGGAGCCACACTACCCTATCGGTCTCTACCCGTATGTTTTTTACGACTGGCGGGTGAGTGCGGAGAAGGCGCGGCGGGAATTGGGCTACGAGCCGACGCCGCTGGAGGCGGGATTACGGGAGACGCTGGAGTGGTACAGGGGGCAGGGTTCCTCATCCTTCCCCCGGCCCTTCCCGCCGCAGGCGGCGGGGGTGGGATGAGGTTGCCGCCCGCATTATTCCAGCAACCCGGCCAGTTGGGCCAGGACAGCGTGGGTGCTGGCCTTCTGGCGGGGGTCACAGGGGACGACCCGCTGGGAGGCCACGCCCAGCAATTGGGCGATCTCCTGCGGGGACATCGGGCGGTGCCCGTCCTGCTTGGTCGCCACCACCAGATAGGGAGTCCGCCGACGGGCCAGGCGCCGCAGGAGTTGGCGGGCCAGCGTCAGGGTGGAGCGGTCGGTGCTATCCACCAGGACCAGCAGGGCGTCCACATCCCGGGCCAGGATGTCCCACATAAAGTCAAAGCGCGGCTGGCCGGGGGTGCCGTAGAGGTGGAATAGACGGTCCCCCACCGTCGTCTGCCCGTAATCCATCGCCACCGTGGTGGTCGCTTTGACCTGAGAGAGGTCATCCGTAATCGGTTTTTCCGTGCTGACGACTGCAATGTCGGAGGCCGTCCGGATAAATGCGCTTTTCCCCGTGTTGAATGCTCCGGTGATCACCACTTTGCAGGACTTCATTGGGCTTTTTCCTCCGCATCCTTCCGGAAATCCACGAAGCGATACCCCACGCCGCGCTCGGTGAGGATGTAGCGCGGGTTGGAAGGGTCCGGCTCAATCTTCTGCCGGAGATACGTGATGTAGAGCCGCACGTAGTGGGTCTCATCCCGGTATTCGGGCCCCCAGACCTTGACCAGCAACGTCTCCTGGGGGACCACCCATCCGGCGTTCTCAATCAACACGCTCAGCAGACGGAACTCGGTGGGGCGAAGTTTGACCCGTTTTCCCCCCACGATGGCCTCTTGCAGGTTGTAATCCACACTGAGGTAATCGTCAATTTTCAGGATGGCGGATTCCGGAGGGGCCATCGGTCGGGCTCGCCGGAGGACTGCCTGGATGCGGCTGACCAGTTCCCGCACGCTGAAGGGTTTGGTGACGTAGTCGTCGGCCCCCAGCCGCAACCCCCGGACGATGTCATCCTCATCGGAGCGGACGGTCAGCATAATGGCCGGTACATTGGAGAACTCGCGCAGGAGACGGAGGGTCTCAAAGCCGTCTATATCCGGCATCATCACGTCCAGCAGGACCAGGTCCGGATGGGCCGAGCGGACCCGCTGGAGCGCTTCCAGGCCGGAGGTCGCCGTGATGACGCGGAATCCTTCCAGTTCCAGGTTCATTCGCAGGAAGCGGAGGATTTTTTCCTCGTCATCTACCGCGAGGATCAGGGGGCCGGAAGACTTCTTGCCACTCATCAACTATTCTCGCACAAAAGTCACTACTTTTTCTTCCTCACCGGTGGGCAGAATCTCCACGCAGTGGATCCGGTGCCAGGGAAGGATCAGGGAGCGCACTTCGGGGAGCAGATAATTCACCTCCCGGCCGTCCCGTCGGCGGGGGTTCTCGCAGACCAGGAACTGGTCGGTGGGTTCCGGAACGCGATCAATCTCGGCCACAATGGGGTCTTCGTTCATCATATGAATCAGGACCGTCATCGGCATCGGAGGCCTCCATATGAATCGCGATCGTAAAATGGTAGCGCGTAACTACCTACGCCAGGGGCTAAAAGCCCAATGGCCCTAACTTTTTCGGCGCGCTGGCCTCACCCCTCCCCCGGCCCCTCCCCTCTCCCAAACTTCGTTTGGGAGAGGGGTGCCTCACCCCTCCCCCGGCCCCTCCCCTCTCCC
>CALDFY010000139.1 GCA_937942115.1 uncultured Anaerolineae bacterium
TTGACGCCCTTCTCAGGAGGTCGGCGAAGGCCGACCTTGTTGCGAACGAAGTGAAGGGACTCGGCCGAAGGCCCAAAGAGGCTGGCTTCAGTCAGCGCCCGAGGCGGCGACCCAACTGGCGCAGCCCCTTAAGTTAACGCATATGTGTATTGACCCCCACTTTTTTCTCCCCCAAACCCGCCCAATAGGCTTTCCACCCCTTGACAAATCGGGCGTTTCGGTGTATACTAACACGTGTCAGTAACACGTGTTAATTCCGGCCCACCCGGAGGAAAGGCATGCCCGACCGCCCCACATCCCGAGACGTGGCCCGACTGGCCGGGGTCTCCCGAACCACCGTCTCCCTGGTCCTCAACAACGTCCCCGATGTCCACATCAGCCCGGAGACCCGGCAACGGGTCTTGGAGGCCGCCCGGCAACTGAACTACTACCCCGACGCCTCCGCCCGTCGCTTGGTCAGCGGCAAGACCTCCACCATCGCCCTGGTCTGGCACCGGGGGCCCGACCGGACCTACCGGGACGCCTTCCTCCCCGGCCTCCTGCAGGGAGCCACCCATGCGGCCCGCCGCTACGGATACTACGTCCTCTTCCGCCCCATAGAGTCCGATGAACCCGACGACGCCTGGGTGGAACTGGCCCGGGGGCGCCACACCGACGGTCTTATCCTCTCCGGCCCCCGCTCCGATGACACCGCCCTCCTGGACCTCCATCGGGAAGGTTTCCCCCTGGTCCTCCACGGCCAGTTGCCCGGCGCCGACATTCCCTCGGTGGACGTAGACAACGAACGCGGCGCGATGATCGCTGTCCGGCATCTGCTGGCGCTGGGCCACCGCCGCATCGGGATGGTCACCAATGCCCCCTTGGCCTACACCGCCAGCCGTCAGCGGCTGGAGGGGTACCGGCGCGCGCTGGAGGAAGCGGGAATCCCCTTTGACGAGGCACTGGTCCGATACGGAAACTTTGACGAAGAGAGCGGTCGGCAGGCAATGGAGGCCCTGCTGGCGCTGGCAGAGCCTCCCACAGCGGTCTTCGTCGCCAGTGACATGGTCGCCATCGGCGCGCTGCGGGCCCTGCGGGAGCAAGGCCGGCGCGTCCCGGAGGATATGGCCGTCGTCGGGTTTGACGACATCGCGACCTCCCGTTACCTCATCCCCGCCCTCACCACCGTCCACGTACCGGCCTTCGGCCTGGGCTGGAGCGCCGCCGAACTCCTCATCCGCATCATTGAGGGCGACACTCCCAACGAGACCCCGGTCCGCCTGGAGACCGAACTGGTCGTCCGGGAATCCTGTGGGGCCCGATCAGGGGACGCGGGTAAACGCGGATGAACGCAGATTTTTGCAATCCCGAAAGGAGGTGATACCAGGCTCAGGGAGGAAACGGCTCTTCTCCAGATAGAAACCGCTTGCGACGCACGAATTGTATCCAAAACCCCATTCCAATTCAGGAGGAAAGAGAGATGTCTCGGCGTATCGTTGGATTCTCCCTGACCGCTCTGGCGGTCATCGGTCTGCTCCTGGCTGGCTGCGCTCCCCAGACGGTCACCGTCACCGTCCCTGTGAAAGAGACGGTGGAGGTGCCGGTACAGGTCACCGTTCCCGTCCCCGTTTCCGCCCCCAAAGGCGCGGTGACGGTGCTGGGCGTGTGGGGCGGCTCCGAATTTGAGGCCTTCGCCGCCGCCGTGGAGCCCTTCACCAAAGAGACGGGCATCGGCATGGCCTTTGAGACCTCCCGCGAGCAGGCCACGGTCCTGGTCACCCGGGTCCAGGCCGGCAATCCCCCGGACATCGCCATTCTCCCCCAGCCCGGTCTGCTAATGGACCTGGCGAAGATGGGCGCGCTGGTTCCCCTGGAGAACATCGTGGATATGAACCAGTTAAAGAAGGACTACGCGCAGGCCTGGATTGACCTGGGCAGTTATGACGGCTACCTCTACGGCATCTGGTTCAAGGGCGCGCTGAAGAGCCTGGTCTGGTATAACCCTAAGGCCTTCCAGGAGAAGGGCTATGCGGTGCCCACCACCTGGGATGAGATGATCGCCCTGTCGGACCGGATTGTGGCCGATGGCGGGACGCCCTGGTGTATCGGGCTGGAGAGCGGTGCGGCCAGCGGCTGGCCCGGCACCGACTGGATTGAGGACATCATGCTCCGCACCGCCGGCCCCGAGGTCTACGATAAGTGGGTCAACCACGAAATCCCCTGGACCGACCCGGCGGTGAAGCGGGCGTGGGAACTCTTCGGCCAGATCGCCCGCAACGAGAAATACGTCTGGGGCGGCACGACGGGGGTGCTGAGCACCAACTTCGGCGATTCCCCGCGCCCCCTCTTTGACACGCCCCCTGGCTGCTATATGCACCGCCAGGCCTCCTTCATCACCGGCTTCTTCCCCGAGGGCGTGAAGGCCGGGGAGGACTACGACGTCTTCGCCTTCCCGTCCATTGACCCCCAGTGGGGCGTTCCGGCGCTGGGCGCGGGCGACGTGGTGGTGATGCTCAACGACACCCCTGAGGCTCGGGCGTTCATCCAGTACCTGGCCTCCCCGAAGCCGCACGAAATCTGGGCCGCCCGGGGTGGCTTCATCTCCCCGCACCGGGGGGTGGACCCCAAGTCCTACCCGGATGACCTGACCCGCAAGCAGGCCCAGATTCTGGCCGGCGCCGAGGTCTTCCGCTTTGACGGCTCCGACCTGATGCCGGCCGCTGTCGGCGCCGGGTCGTTCTGGACCGGCGTGATGGATTACGTCGGCGGGAAGGACCTGGACGCAGTGCTCCAGGCCATTGAGGCCAGCGCCAAAGACGCCTACAAGTAAAGCGTGAAACGCGGCGGGGAGCCTCCTGCGGCTTCAAAGCCTGCAGGGGCTCCCCCCGCCGGAGAGACGCATGAGCGAGTTACTCTCCCAGGTCCTCGCCACACTGGCTGCCATTTTTCTGGGGGTTGCGGGCATCGCCGGCCTCTTCCTGGGACTGGACTTCTTGGTCGGCCGGCTCCCCCAGCGCCTGCAGCCGAAAATCCGCCCCTGGGCCTACATCGGGCCCGCCCTCCTCATCCTGGGCTTCTACCTGGTCTATCCCACGCTGAACACCCTCTATCTGAGTTTCCTGGACGCCAGGTCGGAACGGTTCGTCGGTCTCCAGAACTACCTCTGGACGCTCACCTCGCCGGAAATGCACATCGCCTTCCGCAACAACCTGCTCTGGATTGTCCTGATGACCACCTTCAGCGTTGGGCTGGGGCTGGTCATCGCCGTTCTGGTAGACCGGGTGCGCTACGAACCGATTGCCAAATCGGTCATTTTCCTGCCCGTCGCTATCTCCTTTGTGGGCGCCAGCGTCATCTGGCGCTTCGTCTACGCCTACAAACCGGCCAATGTCCCCCAGATCGGCCTGCTGAACGCGGTCATCGTCGCCCTGGGCGGACGGCCAGTCGGCTGGCTGGTGGATACGGCAGTCAACAACTTCGCCCTCATCGCTGTCGGCGTCTGGCTGCAGACGGGCTTCTGTATGGTGATTCTCTCCGCCGCCCTCAAGGCCATCCCCCGGGAGATTCTGGAAGCAGCCCGGGTGGACGGCGCCAGCGAATGGCGCATCTTCTGGCAAATTACGGTGCCGATGATCGGCTCCACCATCGCGGTGGTAGCGACAACGGTGGTCATCAACGCCCTGAAGGCCTTTGACATCGTCTTCGTGATGACCAACGGCACGCGCGGGACCGAGGTCATCGCCAACCGAATGTACAAGGAGATGTTCTCGTTCCTGAACTTCGGACGAGCCAGTGCGATCGCCGTCATCCTGCTGCTGGCCATCGTCCCGGTCATGGCGGCCAACATCCGCCGCTTCCAGGCCCAGGAGGAGATGCGATGAACGCCCTGCGCCGAATCTTTGCCCGATTGCCTCTCCATCTGGCCGTCATCACTCTCTGCCTGATCTGGCTATTGCCGACGGTCGGCCTGCTGGTCAGTTCCTTCCGGCCCAAAGACGCTGTCTTCGCCACCGGCTGGTGGACTGTCTTCCGGCTTCCCCTGGACCTCTCCCAGTTCCGGCTGGATAACTACATCCAGGTCCTGACTGCGCAGGGGCTGGCGCGGGCGTTTTTGAACAGCCTGAGCATTGTGATCCCGTCCACCGTCATCCCCATCACCATTGCGGCCTTCGCCGGATACGCTTTTGCCTGGATGAACTTCCCCGGACGGCAGGTCCTGTTCGTTATCGTGGTCGGGCTGTTAGTGGTACCGCTCCAGATGACGCTCATTCCTCTCCTGCGCATCTACAACCGTATGGGGCTGGCCGGGACGTTCCTGGGCATCTGGCTGGCCCACACCGGCTACGGCCTGCCCTT
>CALDFY010000140.1 GCA_937942115.1 uncultured Anaerolineae bacterium
CTTCACTTCGTTCGCAACAAGGTCGGCCTTCGCCGACCTCCTGAGAAGGGCGTCAACGCAGGTTGACGCCTGGCGCGAAGCGTCCAGGGAGGCCGATTTCCAATCGGCGCCCGGGGCGGCGGGAAGCGGAGAGCCGAAGCCAGCCTTAAGTTAACGCTTATGGGATAAAGGGGGGTGGGGGCAAATGTTCGCACCATCGGGCTAAAAGCCCCTGGCTCAGATGCGAAGCCCCCTTCAGGGGCTTCCGGATAGCCCGTCAGGGCTTTGGTATCTGAGCCTGCCGCTTCAGCGGCGGGCGGAAGTGAGCATCCCAGCCGTCAGGGTAGGTAGTGCATCACGGCTTAAATCCCTCAGCAGTTTGACAGAGCAACCCTCGGGATGTAAAATCAAATCTACCCACCTGACAGTTTTCAGCCAAATGCGGGTATGAAATGGATGGGGAGAGGCCAGGCATTGGTTAAGCATCGCTCCACGAACCGCAACCCAATCTGGAAGATGCTCAAATCCCGCCGGTCGGCCCGATCCACCAGATGCCGTTGGCCATTCTTGACCGCTCTGGAGCCTGCGGCAATGAGCCAGATATACAGCAAAACCACCGCCAGGGTCAGGCGGGATAATCGCAAGAAGTGAATCAGATGGGTGCTTTCCAGGTCAAATCCGTTGCCTTTCATATCGCCAAACATTTCCTCTATCCACATCCTGCGATTGTAGGCGCGCAGCGTCTCCTGTCGGGAGGAGAGGTTGGTCGCCAACAGCCAGGGTTCTTTCTCGCCTTTTTCCCAATGGGCCAGCAGGTTGGTCGGGTGCGCGTGTTCGCCGGTCAGCAACCCCTTCCCCATCCACAGGCTCTGACCGGGTTCCTGGATCACATCCCCGAAATGCTGCCAGTCGCCTCCGGGAAGCCGAATCAAGTGGTTGGCCTTTTGCCGCAGGACATATTTCCACTCCCAGGCTTCCACCTGACGGATGACCTCTACCGCGCCGAACTCGCTATCTCCCACCAGCAAAACGGGGACCCCAGGGGGGATCAACTGCCGTACATAGGCCAACAGAGCCAGTTGCTTGACGGCCGAACTGTGTCCCCGGCTGGCCTTGACCCACGTCCAGGCAATGGGAATCGCCCGTCGGCGAAAGGCCAGACTCACGATCAGCAGTTGATGCCCAAAACCGACTTTGGTTCCGTCCGCAATCAGTCGGATTTCCCCCACGGTTTGAGCGGCGGCCTGCAAGACATCCCGGGCAATGGGCTCAAACCACTCCCGGACGCGAACATTCGGGTTATCCAAAAAGCGGCTCAGGCGGCGGGTGATGCTCAATACTTTGGCCGAGCTCGGAATCTTCAGGGCGATCTTGCTCAAATGGACCGACCGGCTCAGGTAAATGCCAACGAGGAGCCAAGTCATATTTCGCAAACGGGTGACCCGCTCCCCAGGGCGGAGTTGCGCCATCCGTGTCGACAAGAGTTGATACAGACGAGTGGCCGGCATCGCTCTGCTCCCTGTAATGGATTTGGGACCATATTTTAACCGAAGCCAGCGAGCCAGCAACCCCTCTACCTTCAAAAGTGTCAGGTGGCTAGGTTTAAAAAAAATGGCTTACAATCATCGCTGAAACCAGAAAAAGATGACCTGAATACCGTTTAGGGTGGGGGGCCGGTGGTATCCCGGATCACCAGCTCGGTGGGCAGCACTTCATACACCGGTTCTGTCTCCGGGTCTTCCAGCGTTTTCAGCAGCAACTCCACGCCGCGCCGGCCCGACTCAAAGAGCCTCTGGCGCATTGTCGTCAGCCCAAGAATCTCAGCGATTTCCACATCGTCGTACCCCACTACGGAGAGGTCCTGGGGCACGCGCAACCCCAACTCCCGAGCCGCCTCCAGCACGCCCACGGCCTGCACATCGCTGGCGGCAAAGATTGCGGTCGGACGCTCAGGGAGGGTGAGCATCTTGATGGCGGACTCCCGGGCATACCGGCGGCCATGCGGGCCCTCTGCATAATATTCGGGACGGTAAAGGATTCCTGCGGCTTCCAGCGCCTGGCGGTATCCCCGTGCGCGGTCACGGCTGGAGGTAAAGTTGAAGGGGTTATTGGCCGGGTCGCCAATGAAGCCAATTCGGGTGTGGCCCAGTCCGATCAGGTACTCAGTGACCGCCCTTCCCCCGGCGACGTCATCCACGGTGATTTGATGCAGTGTGGTCAATGCCGGATGATGGGCATCAATCAACACAATCGGCACACCCGCTTCTGCCAGCAGCGGCACCTCTTCATCGGTGGGGGATATGGAAATTACCAAAACGCCATCCACGCGGTCCTGGCGCGGGATGGTGCGAAAGCAGTCGGCGCGCTGCTCCGGGTCTTCTATGTTGTGGATGATTAAATCGTACCGGCTCCGGGCCAGCGTGCTCACGACACCCTTCAAGCGTTCCGTGACGGAGGGAGCGGTGAAAAAGGGGACAATGACGGCAAGGTTCAGCGTTTTCCCCGTGGCGAGACGCTGCGCCATGCGGTTGGGAACGTAGTTGAGCGCTTTGACAACCTGCATAACCTTCTGGCGCGTCTCCGGGTTGACCAGGGGGCTATTGTTGATCGCCCGGGAGACCGTTCCCGGTGAGACGCCCGCAATCTTGGCTATATCTCGGATGGTGATGGCTTTCTTGACCATAGGCGGAGATGTGTAAAGCCGGTTCTTTAAACCGGTTTCATTATACAACATCTGGTGCGAATTGTCAAGACGGCAAGCGCAATCGGGGGAAACAGCCTGTGACAGGGCGCGCCAGCGCGACCTGCTTGACGTAGACCAGTTGCCCGCCGAAGTCCGGGTGCTGTGTCCAGTACCGGTCCTGGGGGTCAAAGTTCCCCTGGGGGTTCAGGAAGGCCAGGTGCATCGCTCAACGTTTGATGCCGGTAACGGCGACGCTATGGTGCGAATATTTTGGACGTGCCAGGCACTTTCTAAAGTGCCTGGCACGTCCTGGCACAGGCCACCAGGCTGGTGGGTAGGGGCAATTTCCCGCACAAAGGCCTTTTCCGGCTGTTTACCGCAGGCAAACAGCCTGCGCTCCACAAGGTGCTGCCGGAGATGGCCTCAACCGCCCCCGAGGATGACAAACGCTTTGATGGTTTCCCCGTCTTGCGGCCGGTAGTCTTTGGATACCAGCACGCCGTCACGGGAAACTCCCGCCACCAACGCCGGTGGGATGCCCACCGCCTCCAGCATCTCGGCTACGGTGGGGCCGGCGGCCAGGTCCAGCCGGTCCTGGCCGCCGGTGTACTCTTTCAATAGTCCGACAACGATCAGGGAGACGGTCAACGCGGCGATACCCCCACCAACTCGGCCAGCCCCAGGCGCTCCAGCGTCTCTCGCGTCGGGATGCCGTTCTCGTCCCAGCCCCGCTGTTCGTAGTAATAACTGAGCATTTGCTGGGCGGCCTCGGGCGGCGTAAACTTGCCGTCGGTGACGCCGCCGACCGCCGGCTCCTCCACGAAGCGAGGCGGTGGCGCGTCCCAGTTGCGTCCGAAACCCTCTACCTCGCGCACCCAGTACATCCGGGTCAGGTTCCAGATCCGTTCCGAGATGTGGAGCAGGTCTTCCCACGACCGATCAATGCCGGTCAACGCCTTCAACGCCGGAGCGTAGTACTCCAGGGACATACCCAACTCAACCCACTGGAGCCGACAACAGCCCAGGACGTCCATCAGCGGGCGGATGTGTTGCAGTTCAATCACTTTGGCCGCCTTTTCCGGCGTTACCCGGCTGCGGCCCACGGCAATATCGTAGGTGATGGCCCAGGCGCGGTTGTGGTGTGCGCCGACATCGGCGGTCATGTAGGCCAGGAGCATAGATGTGGCGTCGTGGGTGGCATAGGCGCTCTGTTCCATCCCCTTGACGTGGATGGCCCACTTTTCGCTGCCCTGCCCGACCACGGCTGCGGCGTGTTTGACGCCCTCGGCCAGCAGGTTCCCCAGCCAGCCCTCCCGCCGGGCAATGCGCTCAATGAGGACAAAGACCGCCTCGGCGTTGCCAAAGCGCAGGTCAAGCCCCCCGGTCTGCTCCTGGTTCAGCAGCCCCTTCTCATAACACTCCATCGCCCAGGCAATGCACCCGCCGGTGGAAATGGAATCCAGGCCCAGTTCGTCACACAACTGGTTGGCCTTGGCGATGTCTTCAATATCGCCCAACCCCAGGTCGGAGCCGAGCATCCCGTTGGTCTCGTATTCCGGCCCCTCCACGTAAATGGCGTGCTTTCGCGAGTACGAATACTTGCCACACGGGGACGGGCAACCGAAGCAACCCTTATCGGTCACCACAATCTTCTCCCGAAAGACGGGGGCGTAGATGTTGGGACCCAGTTCAAAGGAACCGGACTGGAAGTTGCGCGTGGGCAACGTGCCGTTCTCATCGCACCAGGAAGTGACCATCATCGTGCCGTAGCGCGTCCACTCCTCCAGCATATCCGCCGTCTTGCAGGCGCGGTAGGCTTCTTTGGCAACGCGGACAAACTCGTCTACGTCGGCGATGGGGATAGAACGGCTCCCGCGCACGGCAATGGCCTTGACCTTTTTGACGCCCATCACGGTGCCAACGCCGCCGCGCCCGGCCTGCCGCCCGAAGTCGTGATTGATGCAGGCGTACTTGACCAGGTTCTCGCCGGCCGGGCCGATGGTGGCGATCTGAAACTCTTCGCCCAGTTCATCTTTCAGCCGCCTCTCCAGCGCAAAGGAACCCATGCCCCAATAATCGCTGGCGTCGCGCAGTTCAACGGTATCGTCGTCAATAAAGAGATAGACCGGTTTGGGACTGATCCCCTCCAGGATGATGGAATCGTAGCCGGCGTAGCGAATCTCGGCGGTCAGCATCCCGCCCATACTGGCCCCGGCATAACCGCCGGTGAGGGGCGACTTGCAGGTAAAGTCCATCTTGCCTGCGCCGGGAAAGAGCAGGCCCGAAAGCGGCCCCGGCGAGATGAAGAGCTTGTTTTCCGGCCCCAACGGGTCGGCTCCCCGGGGCACCTCGGTCCACAGCAGATAAGCCCCCAGGCCGCGACCGCCCAGGAAATCCCGCATCACATTTTCCGGCGTCGGTTCGGTGGTGATGACGCCGGTGCTCAGGTTCACGCGAAGGATTCGTCCGGCATATCCGTACATTTTTCCTACCTCCTTCTAATCAGCGATCCAGAGGACGGAGGGCCCGCAGACCTCCACACAATCGCCGCACAAGTCGCATTCCCAAACGTGGGGCACGTCGGGGCGGGTAAAGACGACGCCCTCGGGGCAGACATCCACGCAGGCCATACAGAGGGTGCACTCGTCAAATGCGACGTAGTAGGCTCCCTTTTCGTTCTGGTGGATGGCGCCCACGGGGCAGACCTCCGCGCACTTCCCACACTGGGTGCAGACCTTGACCTCAAAGGTGCCCGGTGCGGGAAAGTGGGGCACGATGGCGAGGGCCGCCTTTTTGGGGTTGTTCTCGCCGAACAGGTGCAGCGAGCAGGCCACCAGACAGGCCCGGCAACCGGAACATTTTCGGCTATCGGCGTAGAGTCTCATGGGACGTTCTCCTCACGGGGGATGGTGATTTGATTGGTGACGATATTTTAGCATACACTCCATAAAATGGTAGTGGGCCTGCGGATCAGGCCGTCCGACGCGCTCCGGGTGTCCCGGTGGAAATATCCCTTGCCCTCTCCGGAAAATGTGTTATCATGATCTTCATAAAGGGGGTCCTATGAGTCCGATAGACCGTCGCGAATTCCTGCGTTACTGTGCCCTCGGATTGGGCATGCTGGTGGGCGGGCCGGTGCTGACTGCATGTCGCCCCCGACCGTCGCCGACCCCCGCCCCGCCCTCGCCCACGCCGCTCCCGACGTCCCCGCCGCCCGTCTCCCCGACGCCCTCTCCGTCCCCTGCCCTTTCGGCCACTCCTACCGTCGCCCTGGAATATCCCCACCTGGCCGTGGCGCGCGGCGGAGAGCCGGAGGACCTGGTCCGGCGGGCGGTAGAGGCCCTGGGCGGGATGGGCCGCTTCGTCCACCCGGGGGACGACGTCATCATCAAGCCCAATATCTGCGTCGCCTACCACACCTACGAGTACGCGGCCACGACCAACCCCTGGGTCGTCGGCGCGCTGGTCCGGATGTGCTACGAGGCCGGCGCCCGACGGGTGCGGGTGATGGACCACCCCTTCGGCGGGACGCCCGAGGAGGCCTACGCCCGCAGCGGGATCGCCGACCAGGTGCGCGCCGCCGGTGGCGAGATGGAAGCGATGGCCCGATTCAAGTTCAAGGAGACGGAAATCCCCGAAGGGCTGGACCTGCGCCGGTGCGCCATCTACGAGGACGTTCTGAAGGCCGACGTCGTCATCAACGTCCCCATCGCCAAGCACCACAGCCTGGCCCGGCTGACGTTGGGGATGAAGAACCTGATGGGGACCATCTGGGACCGTCCGGCGATGCACCGGAATCTGGGCCAGCGGCTGGCCGACCTGGCTTCCCGCATCCGACCCGCGCTGACGGTGGTGGACGCGGTGCGCATCCTCACCGCCCACGGGCCGACGGGGGGCAACCTGGAGGACGTGCGGAAACTGGACACCATCATCGCCAGCCCGGACATCGTCGCTGCCGATGCCTTCGCCGCGACCCTCTTCGGCCTGAGGCCGAAGGACCTGGACTACGTCCGCGCGGGGGCGGCGATGGGGCTGGGCCGCGCCGACCTGGAGAACCTGCGCATCGCTGAGGTGTAGCGCAAGATGAATCTTGCGCTACTCCCCCGCATCCGACGGCCTTCTGCCCTCCGGCTGCGCCGGGCTGTGCAGTGGGGGGCTCTGGCCGCGTTTCTGGCCCTGCTGGTCGCCGCGCGGCGGGGCGGTGCGCCGCCGTCGCTGGCCAATCTCCCCATGCGGCTGGACCCGCTGACGGCCCTGTCCCATGCCCTTGCCGCGCGCGTCCTTCTGCCCGGCTCGGCCCTGGCCCTGCTGACCCTGGCGCTGGCCCTGCTCTTCGGCCGGGCCTGGTGCGGGTGGCTCTGCCCGTTGGGGACGCTGCTGGACATCGTCCCTTCGCCCCGCCCGGCCGCGCAGCGGGCCTTCCCGGAGACCTGGCGCCGCGCCAAGCACTTCCTCTGGCTGACCATCCTGGCGGCCGCGCTGCTGGGCAACCTGACCCTGGTGGTGCTGGACCCGCTCACCCTGGTCATCCGGACCTTCGGAGCTGCCCTCTGGCCGGCCCTGGAGCGGTTGGTGACGGCCGCCGAGCGGGCCGCGTATGCGCTCCCCCTCCTGCACCCGGCGGTGGAGGCGCTGGACCGTCTCCTGCGCCCGGCCGTTTTCCCTGTGGAGGCACCCCTCTACCGCGCGCCCATCCTCTACGCGTCGGTCCTGGCGGCCATCCTGGCGCTCAACGGGCTGGCCCCCCGCTTCTGGTGTCGGTACCTCTGCCCGCTGGGGGGACTGCTGGGGCTGGTGAGCAAGGTCGGCCTGGTCCGCCGGGAGGTCACGGCGGCCTGCACCCGCTGCGGCGCCTGTGCGCGGGTCTGCCCCACCGGGACGGTCCGCCCGGACCGGGACTACGCCAGCGACCCGGCAGAGTGCACCCTGTGCCTGGAGTGCCGGGAGGCCTGTCCGCACGACGCCATCCGCTTCCCAGCCCGCCCGTCCCCGGCGCCGGTGGCGGCCTACGACCCGAACCGGCGGACGGCGCTGGCGGCACTGGGGGTGGCCGCTCTGGGCGTCGCCCTCTTCCGCAGCGACCGTTTCTCCCGCCGGTCGCCGCTGATCCGGCCCCCGGGCGCGCGGGAGAACCATCTGGAGGCCCGCTGCGTCCGCTGCGGACTGTGCGTCCGGGCCTGTCCGACCGGTGCCATCCAGCCGGCGCTTCTGGAAGGCGGACTGGAATCCCTCTGGACCCCGGTGCTGGTCCCCCGCCTGGGCTACTGCGATTACTCCTGCAACGCCTGCGGTCAGGTCTGCCCGGTGGAGGCCATCCCGCCGCTGGGGCTGGAGGAGAAGCGACGGGCCGTGCTGGGGCGGGCCTACATAGACCGCAACCGCTGCATCCCCTGGGCCGACGACCGCCCCTGCATCGTCTGCGAGGAGATGTGCCCGGTGCCGGAGAAGGCCATCGTCCTGGAGGAGGCCACGGTGACAGACGCAGCCGGCCAGGAGGTGACCCTGCAGCGGCCGCGCGTGGTGGAGGAGCGGTGCATCGGCTGCGGCATCTGCGAGTATAAGTGCCCGGTGAACGGAGAGGCGGCGATCCGGGTATTTGCGGTGGAAGGATGAACAGGCGGGTTGTTGTGGGGGAGACACTTGAGGTCGCCCTAATGGGGCAGGGGAAAGCCCCGCCCCTACAAGGGCCGGATGTAAGGGCGACCCTTGCGGTCGCCCTAATGGCAGGGGCAAGCCCTGCCCCTACAAGGGCCGGATGTAGGGGCGACCCTTGCGGTCGCCCTAATGGGGCAGGGGCAAGCCCTGCCCCTACAAGGCCGGATGTAGGGGCAACCCTTGCGGTTGCCCTAATGGGGCAGGGGCAAGCCCTGCCCCTACAAGGGCCGGATGTAGGGGCGACCTTTGCGGTCGCCCCTATAACTGACCCAACAGCCGCAGGTAGTCTGCCAGGTAGCGGGTGGTGAGGAAGTGCCGCCGGACGTGCTCACGGCCCGCCGCACCCATCCGCACCACCTCCTCCGGATGCCGCAACAGGTAGAGCACCCGATCGGCGCACTCCGCCACGCTGTTCACCAGGAAGCCCGTCTCCCCATCTATCACCTGGAGGGGGATGCCGCCCACGTTGCCGCCCACCACCGGCTTCCCCTTCCAAAGCGCCTCCGCCACCACCAGCCCGAACCCCTCCCGCAGCGACTTCTGCACCACCACATCGGCGGCCGTCTGGAACGCGTTCACCTCCCGGTTCCCCACGCCGTGAAAATTGTGGAGGACGAAGATGTCGTAATCCTCCCCGGCGTGGCGGATAGTCCGGTCCAGGTAGGTCCACCCCTCCGGGTCGTCCGTCGCCATAGAGCCCACCAGCGCCAGTTGCACCTCGGGCACCTCCCGCTTCACCAGCCGGTACGCGTCTATCACCCCCAGCGGGTCCTTCCAGGGGTCAAACCGGCTCACCTGGACGATGAGGGGACGGCGGACATCCACCCCGAACCGAGCCACCGTCTGCCGGGCCTCTTCCGGGCTCAGTGGGGCGTTCTTTGGGGAGAGGGGGTCAATGGTCGGCGGCATGATCGCCAGATGCCGGAAAGAGACCCCTGGCCCCACGTACTCCCGCATGGTGAAGATGGCGGCGTCGTACTGGGAGATGTAGGGGACGAAGAACTCCCAGTAGGCCGGGTTGGGCTGGGAGGTGTCTATGTGGCAGCGCCAGACCCAGTGTCTGCCCCCGGCGCGGCCGTGATAGTGCAAGAGGCCGGCGGGCTGAGGGTCGTGGACGATGATGAAGTCGTACTCCCCCTCCAGGCGGCGCGCGTTGGCCTCATTGTACCGCCGCCAGATGGCCTTCATCTCATCGGTGAAGGGGATGTCCATCCCCTGCAGGCCGTTGTGGCAGGCTTTGGTGACGGTGAAGAACTCGTCCGCGCCCTCAATGACCTGCCAGTGTGCGTCCAGGCCCACGTCCCGCATCAGCGGGACCAGCGTCTGGAGGATTTCTGCGACGCCGCCGCCGTAGGCGGTGGCGTTGATGTGCACGACGCGCGCGCCCCGCAGCGGCTCCGCCAGGGCGCGGATTTCGGCGATGACTTCCTCCCCCACGATGGAGCGGTAGTCGTCCAGTCGCTTTTTGGAAACGGGGACTTGGGGTAGCAAGGGTTCCTCCTGTGTGGCGTGTAGCGTGCTGCGTACTGCGTAATCCGTTAGCCCTTGACCGACCCGGCCAGGATGCCCCGGACGAAGTAGCGCTGGAGGGTGAAGAAGACCAGCAGCGGCACGGCCATAGAGACGAAGGCCGCTGCCGTCAGCAGGTGCCAGTCCTGCCCCAGCGACTGCACCATCGCGGAGAGCCGCAGCGTCAGCGGGGCCACCTTCTCCGTCCCACCCAGGTAGATGAGCGCGACCAGCAGGTCGTTCCAGACCCAGATGAACTGAAAGATGGCCAGCGAGGCCAGCGATGGCACCGAAAGCGGCAGCGCCAGGCGGGTAAAGGCGGTGAGCGGCGAGGCGCCGTCCAGATAGGCCGCCTCAAAGAGGTCTTTCGGCAACGAGCCGAAGAAGTTGCGCAAGAGGTACACCGCAAAGGGCAGGCCGTAGCCGGTGTGGGCCAGCCAGATGCCCAGGAACGTCCCGGCCAGCCCCATACGGTTGTAGATGCGCAGGAGAGGAATGAGCGTCATCTGGAGCGGTACCACTAACAGCCCGACCACGATAACGAACAGG
>CALDFY010000141.1 GCA_937942115.1 uncultured Anaerolineae bacterium
CGGCGGCCTTCGGCCGCCGCCCGCCCCTTTGTTGTAGGACGGGCTTTCAGCCCGTCTGGACGGCCTGGAAAGGCCGTCCTGCGTTTATTCCAGCACGCACACCGAGGCCGGCACCTTGAGGTAGAGGGCAATGCTCTCGGAGACGGTGAACTCCAGCCCCTCCTCGTCCGGCCCGATGAAGCCGACGCGCATGTCCTGACCGAGGACAATAGAAGCGAACTGCCGGCCCACAGCCAGCAGAACCCCGCCCTCCCGCAGGGCCGGAACCTTCACCAGTCCGCCCGTAATCAGGGTCCGGACATGCTCCATTTCGGTGGTCGGGCCCTGGGGGTAACGGCGGAAGAGGAGGTTGTAACGGGCAGGGGCCAAGCCCAGGGCGTAGGGGCCGTGAAAGCCCTCCGCATCCAGCGCGGTGACGGCTTTGATGAGGTCGTCCATTGCCGTGCCGACTTCGCTCCAGTCGGAGAGTTTCATCTTCTGGACGCCGGGGGCATTCAGCAGGCCGGGTACGCCCGCCGCGCCGTGGAAGAGCAACTCGTCCTCCCGGCGGGCCAGCGCGATGGCCGCCTGGGCCACCGGCTGGAGGTTAAGGGCCAGGCCGTCCCGCTCGTAGGCGGCGATATCGCGCAGGGGCATCTCAAACTCCTCCACCAGGAAGACCAGGGGGAGGGTCTTGCTCACAAACATCCCTGAGGCGACCTCCTCCTCCGGCAGGGGGACCGCTTTGAGGCCCAGGCCGTAGGGGCCCTCCAGGGGGAGGAGCCGCCGACCAGCCAGTTGGCTCTTCGCCGCTTCTATCATCGCGGCGTCCAGCGCCGCCCATACTTCTTCCCCAAAAGGAGCGCTTTCCCGTCCCAGATACTTGCTTGCCATTGGAGCCTCCTTTCACGCCTCGCGCAGGGAGCCGATCGTCGGCTCCTCGCCCTCGCTTCTGGCCGCGCCGGAACCGGCCAGTTCGGCCGCCATCGCGTCTACTTCCGCCTTCCCTTCCGCCAGCCACTTCGCTTCGTCGCCGGTGAGAATCTCCAGCAGCCGCTCAAACTCTCCGGCGTGGACCCGCTCCTCATTGGCGATGTCTATGAGCACTTTCTTCGCCAGGGGGTGGTCGGTAGCATCGGCGTGGGCCATATAGAGGTGGACCGCCTCCTCCTCTGCAGCCAGGTTCAGGCGGATAGCCCGGATCAGTTCCTCCAGGGTCAGTTTCTGCTCGGGGACTTTTCCACTAAATGGGTTAACGAATTCGGGCATGGGGCACCTCCCAAGAGATGTACGGTTGGCCTAATTGTACCCGAGTCAGCGGAAATGTCAATCGGAACGATGCACGGCGAGCAACTGCTCAAACAGGGCCTCGTATGCGGCCGCCGTCTGTTCGGTGCTCCAGCGCCGGGCAATCTCCTCCCGGGGGCGGACGTACCGCTCCCGTCGGCCCACGACCCGCAGGATGGCCTCCGCCAGGGCGCGGGAATCCCCCACCGGCACGATTTCCCCCATGCCGGTCTGGAGGACCGGCTGGCGGACGCCCGGCAGGTCACTGGCGATGGACGGCGTACCGCAGAGCATCGCCTCCACCTGAACCAGGCCGAAGGATTCGGTGGAATTCAGGCTGGGGACGACAATCACGTCCAGGTTGGGGTAAAAGGCGGCCATCTCCTGGGGGGAGAGGACGCCCAGGAAGGTCCAGCGGTCCCGGTACCGCTCCAGGAGCGGGGCCAGCCGCCGGGCGTATGCCTCCTCGCCCAGGACGTTCCGGTACTGTCCGGCGAAGAGGACCCGCGCGGTCGGATAGACCTCCAGGACGCGCGGGAGGGCCTCCAGCAGGACCTCCACGCCCTTTTCGGCCGCCAGCCGCGCGGCCATCCCGATGACCGGCCCCCGTCCGTCCAGCCCGACCCGTCGGGCAAACCCGGCCACCTCCTCCGGAGTGGCGGGGGGCAGTTCCACCGGCGGCGGGATAACCACCGTCTTTTGGGCGAAGCGGGAGAGGAAGGGGGAGTGGACGGCGAAATCGTCCGTGTAGGCCACCACCCGGTCCGCCAGCAGGCCCGCCAGGTAGTTCATCACGTCCACCACCCGATTGACCAGGCCGTTAAAGGGACCGGCGGGAAGTTTCAGGTCGCAGTGGTAGGTGAGGGTGGACGGCTTGCCCATCAGGCGGGCGCGCGCCGCGACGCCGGCGGCGTCAAACTGGGGCAGATGGAGGCTGACCACATCGTGGCGGCGGACCAGCCGGGTGGCGAGGAGGCCGAAGGTGGGCATGATGACCCCCTTGCTGACGCGAAAGGCCACCGGCACGCGGACGATGCGCACCCCGTCCTGCTCCTCCGTCAGCGGCAGGGAGCGGTCGTAGCGGGAGGTCATCACTGTGACGGCGTGGCCGCGCCGGGCCAGCCCCCTGGCCAGACGCTCCGCGTAGATGGTCAGCCCGCTGGTGTGAGGGCGGTAGTAGGTCAGAACGATGAGGACGCGAATGGGCAACCTCCGAATCAGCGGTTCATATCCCCCCGCCGCCCCAGGCGCCGATGGGAAATTGGCCTTCCCTGGGCACTCCTGTGCCAGGCGTCAACCTTCGTTGACGCTTTGTCGGTATGGGATCAGCCGGCCCTACCCTTTACCGGCACCCCCTACCAACTTTTGATAGGTTCGCGCCTTTTCCACGTAGTGGGCCGCGTCGCGGCGCAGGCGTTGAACCTCCTCCTCCCGCAGTTCCCGCACGGCCTTCGCCGGGACGCCCAGGGCCAGGGTGCGGGGCGGGATGACGGCGCCTTCCGGCACTACCGCGCCGGCCCCGACGATCGCCTCCGCTCCGATGACGGCCCCGTTGAGGACAATCGCGCCGATGCCGATGAGGGCGCCGTCCTCCACCACGGCCCCGTGCAGGACGGCCCGGTGGCCCACCGTCACCCCGGCGCCGACCCGGCAGGGCCGGTCCACGTCGGTGTGGATGACGGTCAGGTCCTGGATGTTGGAGCGGGGGCCGATGTGGATGGGGGCCTCCTCGGCCCGCAGGACGCACCCGAACCAGATACTGGCCTCCTCTTCTACCGTGACGTCGCCGACGATGACGGCGTTCGGGGCGACGAAGGCGGTGGGGTGAATGTGGGGAATCAGGCCGAGATACTCTACGGGTCTCATCCTGCCGTTTGCAGTGGTTTCACTCCACCCTTACGTCCCAGCCCGTATCCGACCCGGAAGACATCCGGAATGTTCACTCTGCCGTCTTCCATCCGGGAGAAGATTCCCAATTCTTCCAGGTCTTTTCGGAGTCCTGCGTACCCTTCATCCAGGTGGAGAGGCAAAAGTTTGGCTTCTGCCGGGGGCCTTTGCTGGAGTTTCTCCAGAACCCTTTCCATCTCCCAGCGGTCTTTAATGGTTTCAAACTCGCAGGGCACGAACAGGCCGCCGAGAGGCCGCATCAGAATATCTATCCAGGGATAATCCTCGGCCAGTTCCCGCACCCGAATTTGGGAAGCCTGCTGGACGCCTCGTTTGATGCTCTCGTAGTGCAGGGCATAGGGGTGTTCCGGATAGCGTTCCCGGGTATCCTCTGCCGCCTTGCGCAGGGCGGCCAGAAAGGAGCGGGGGCTGGTCTGACCCTGGGCATCGGCCAGGTGGCCTGGTAGCCAGGAGTACGGGAAGCCTCGCCTTCTATCCCGGCCCATCCATTCTCCCGCTATCAGATGGAAGAGCCTGCGGTGGGCCTCTTCGTCCGCCTGGAAACGGCGGGGCCACCGCCAGATGCTCTCGCCCGGGACCTGTTCCCATTGGATTCTCACTTCCTGCTCGGCCAGTTCCCTGACTCCTTCGCCCCCCTGGGTGTTTGCCAGATATTGCCAAAGAAGGCCGTACAGGTCGTGACGGGGCCAGGTCAGGGGGATTGCCGAGGCGAGCACTTTAGACGCGTCCGGGAAGGTTGCCACCTGCGATTCTTCCATCTGATCGGGGCGCAGGAAGCACTTGACCCGGATGCGGCGGGTGGGGCGCAATTCCAGCGCCACTTGCAGTAATCCCCGAATGAGGGCATACATCTCCTCCCAGCGGTCGGCGGCCCGGTCCAGTGCGTCAAAAAGAACAATGGACCAAATGCCCCGATCGTGCAATTGCCAGTCTTTCTCCTCCAGCCGGTAGGCAATCTCCTCGGGGTGGTTTTCTACCCAATCTATCCGGCCCGCCCAGTCCTGAATGGTGGGCAATTTCTCGGCCAGCAGATTATAAACGACCACCGTGCGCCAGATGCGGCGAGGCTCTTTGCCAGCACCCAGCAATCGGCTCAGGGTGTCTTTATCCGGGTATCGGGCGATCTGCGGTTGTTCCCCAAATCCGATTAAAATCTCGGTACGCTCTTCTATCTGGGCGAAGCGGTCTACCTGAGCGATCAGTTTCCGGACGGAAGGGTCTTGTAGAGCAGCCCACCAGAACGTTTTTCCGGCCCCCCGCATGCCCCGGACCACCAGGACATCGGGGCGCAGTGCCTTAGCATGGGAAGGGGGGAAATACACATACTGTGGGGCGGGTTTCCCTCCATAAAGAGAGACCGTTTCCGGCAGGGCTTTGATCAAAAGCTCCCGGATGGTTTGGGGGTCCGGTTTCATATCCCCACCTCCATTCGCTGGTCAAATTGTTCCAGAAAATCCCGGTAGGCGCTCTGAACGGCGTCGCTATCCAGGGTGCGGAGAGAAGTCCAGGCCATCAGTCCCCGCTCCCAGTAAATAGGCAGAGGGGTATGAGGGGCCGCATCGTCAGTCTCCTCATAGGAAAACCATTCCCCCTGGTCTTCGGGGAGTATCTCATCGTAGAGATATTCTGCGAATAGATTCCAGGCGTGGTGCCGGAAACGGTGCAGATACTCTTCCTGGCCGATAGGCGGCACAAGGGCGGCAACCGTATAGAGACGTTCCCGAATCTGGCGGATGACCCCCTGCGTCGTCCAGTGCTGGAAGAGGATTCGGTATCCGTTCCAGGTCGGCTCGGAATCCACGCCGAACATCAAGACAATGGCCTGAAGGTTCGCCACCAGTGCCGCCGCAATATCATGGATTCCGTTCCGGCTATCTAAAATCACCACGGAAGGCTCCTCTTTCTGCTCCAGTTGCCGGACCAGCCGTCGGACCCTCTCTATCCATTTTTCCGACCGGTCACCTACATCTTGCGGAAACTTATCCAGATAGGACCGCCCCAGTTGCGGGATGTGCTCCTGACATCTGCTTCCGTATGCCGGTACGACCATCACCTCACCGGGAAACTCAATGCTCCATCCCGGCTGACCCACCATGTCCTCCAAAACCGCATCCCCCTGGTCCACCAAGTCCTCTACCAGCCACTCCACAATACCAAAGTCAGGATATTCTTCCGGCTCCAGCATGGAGGAGAGGGCGGGCGATTCCAGGTCAAAGTCCATCACCAGAACCCTGTGCCCTTTCCGGGCCAGATGGGCCGCCAGAACAACTCCGGTGGTGCTCCGGCCCAGGCCTCCTTTCAGCCCGAACAACACGAATCGGGGTGGACCGGGCAGTTCGGAAACGGTGGCCCATCGGCGCCCGGTGATTTCCCGGTCAACCAGATATACGGTAATCTCCCCCTCTCTCACGGAGACCGACTCGCTCCTCAGGGCTTCTCGCTCCTCCTGTTCCATGACCAGTATTGCCCGATCGGGAGAATAGGCATGGGCTTCCAGGTTGCGATGGAAGATTTCTGCCAGCCGAAGCAGAGGTTCTTTCTCCTCTTCGGGGGTAGAGATCAGACTAACACACCCCATCAGGTCACGAAGAACCCACACTTCTAAAACTTCTGATGGGAGATCGGCCTCTCGGACGGCCTTTCGCACCCGATCCCATACTTCGCTAAAGGTAACAACCTGGCTCATGGGATCACCTCTCTGACCCAATTTCTGATGGCTGCCGCACCCTGGCGGTGCTGGTCTACGAAATTCTGGTTAAAGTTCTGTCGGTTGGCATATCGCTGGTCAATTCGCCAATCGGCAAAGGGGTTCTGCCGGGAAATCCCTATCAGTTGCAGCAATCGCCTGTTGTTTGCCTCTCTCACAAACCTGTCCCAAAGCCGATCAATATGGATCCGCTCTCGTCTGGTGAGGTTTCTCCCGATGAGCCGAGGCCAGAGAGCCTTCAACCCGCATTCAGCACTCAAGCCATATAGGTGGTCGGCATTGGCCAGCCTTGTCTCGCCGAAAAGCAGTTCGGCGTCTTCCCAGTGCCTTATGTGAGCATCCAGGAAATCCTCAGGCCAGTCAGGGGGATGGGCCGCCATTGGTTCCCTCCGTAAGGCTTATCTGATCGTGTTGATCAACGCCCCCAGCAGGGCCGGCTCCTCCTCCGGCAGGACGGTGCGCGGGTCCAGCACCAGTCGGCCCTCCTCTATACGGGCCACGACGGGGGGGTCGTGGCGGCGCAGGGCTGCCGCCACCCGGTCCGGGTCGGGCAGCGGCAGGGCCAGCAGACGGGTGGGCAGGGTCTCCCCGGGGAGGCTCCCGCCGCCCACGGTGGAGTGCCCGTCGGCCACTTCGGCCCGGATGCCGGCCCGCTGCAGCGCCCGCCGCCATCTCCGGGCCCGCCGGTCCAGTTCCTCCACCGGCGCGGCGATCATCCGCCAGACCGGTATCTGCTCTGTCGCCTCATCCCGCAGGTAGTGCATCAGGGTGGCCTGCAGGCCCGCCAGGCAGAGTTTGTCGGCCCGCAGCGCGCGGGCCAGGGGATGGCGCTTCATCGGGTCCACAAATCGCGCCTGGCCCACGATGATGCCGGCCTGGGGCCCACCTAACAGTTTATCCCCGCTGAAGCAGACCACCGCCGCACCGGCGGCGACGCTCTCCTGCGCGGTCGGCTCGTGGGCCAGGCCGAAGGCGGCCGTATCCAGCAGCGCCCCGCTCCCCAGGTCGGCCATCACCGGAATCCCGTGCGCCCCTCCCAGTTCCACCAGTTCCGGCAGGCCCACCTCCGCCGTGAAGCCGACGATGCGAAAGTTGGAGGAATGAGCGTGCAGGATAAGGGCGATGTCCGGCTCTTCCGCCAGCGCGCGCTCGTAGTCCCGACGGTGGGTGCGGTTGGTGGTGCCCACCTCCACCAGCCGCGCGCCGGATTGGGCCATCACCTCCGGGATGCGGAAGCCGCCGCCGATTTCTATCAGTTGGCCCCGGGAGATAAGCACGCCCCGGCCCTGGGCCAGGACAGTGAGGGCCAGGAGGACCGCCCCAGCGTTGTTGTTGACGACCAGGGCCGCCTCCGCGCCGGTCAGTTCGCAGAGAAGCCGCTCCGCGTGGACGGTGCGGTGACCCCGGCGCCCGGCGGGGAGGTCGTATTCCAGGTTGGAATAGCCCCGGGCAACGGCGTCCATCGCCGCGCGGGCGGCGGCGGAGAGGGGGGCCCGTCCCAGGTTGGTGTGGATGATAACACCGGTAGCATTGATGACCGGTTTCAGAGTGGGGGCCAGATGCCCCTGAAGGTACGCCGCCGCGCGGGCGACCACTTCCTCCGGTGTCGGCGGCCTGCCTCCGGCCCGTACCTCCTCCCGGACCCCGTCCAGCGTCCGGCGGATGGCTGTGACGACCAGTCGGTGGCCGTAGAAAGGCATCAGGGCCTGGATGGCCGGCTCGTTCAGAATCCGGTCCACGCTGGGGAGTTGGCGGAGGGCAGCGGTTGTCATGTTGTCTTTCCCATTTCCAGTTGGCCGAGGTAGATTAGGGAATCCAAATCTTCGGCCTCTTCCGGAGCGTACCGGGCCACCACCTCCCGGACCCGGGCCACCTCCTCTTCGGAGGCGAGGCCCAGCATCCGGACAATGTCGGCGATGTCCTGGGCGCGGGAGGAGGCCATCTTCATCAGCACCAGATACGGGAGGTCCAGGACGGGGTATCCGGCGGCATCCCGGCGGGGAGAGGCCAGCGCCTCCTCCAGCCAGGGGGAATCACCCAGGAGCACGTACACCCCCACCCCTCTGGCGATTGAAGCAGGAAACCGGGTACAGCCAGCGGGGAGACGAGACGGTAGCCCGCCGCCTCCAGCCGCTCCCGGACCCGGTCGCCACCGCCCCGGCGATCGCCCAGGGGGTCCCTTCCAGGAGAGCGCGCAGGTCGGGCCAGGGATGCATGGCGGTTCTCCGTTGCAAAAAGTCGGTGCCGCTGCCGGTGCCGGGTCGGGCCCGTCGTCGGCACAGCCCGACGATCAGCATCTGTCGCCGCCGGCTCGGGGGAGGGATTTCACCGGGTGCAATCGCTGCCGATACCTTCATCTCTGCCCTGAATTGTACCGGGTTGTAGGGGATATGTCAAATAGGGGCTGAGTGTCACTTGCCAACGGGATAGAATGTGGTAAAATATTCACCGCTCTGGCCCGCTAGCTCAACAGGTAGAGCAGGGGACTCTTAATCCCTTGGCTGCAGGTTCGAGTCCTGCGCGGGTCATCTGAGATGTATGCAGAGACGTCGGCCGCAAAAGCACCGCCGGAGTTCGCGATCCCAACAGGGTCAAAAAACGCCTCGCCCACTGGGTGAGGCGTTTTTCTATTGACCGCTGCATGGCCTGCGGCGGGCTCTCCCTGATTGGGGGCCTGGTGCCGATCCCGAGCGTCCGGCGGAAGTAGAGAGGAATCCCTGCCCGCGCCGCATTCCATCGGGCGGTGCTGGCCGCAGAGCCGGGCCCGTCATCCCATCCATCCCATCTTTGCGTAGAGCGCGGCGAAGTGGTGGGTGGGGCCGTAACCTTGCCCCAGGTCCAGCGCATGACGCAGTGCCAGTGTGATATACTCTTTGGCTTGCCGGACGGCTTCCACCACATCCAGCCCCTTCGCCAGCCCCGCCGCGATGGCCGAAGCGAAGGTACACCCCGTGCCGTGGGTGTTCTTCGTCTCCACGCGCGGGGAGGGGAAGTGGGTGAATCGCTCCCCGTCGTACAGGACGTCCACGCTGTCGTTCCCCGTCAGGTGTCCTCCCTTGACCACCACGTAGCGGGGCCCCATCCGATGGATCGCCGTCGCCGCGCGCTCCATATCCTCCACCGTCTCTATGCCCATTCCGGTCAGGACACGCGCTTCGTGCAAATTCGGCGTCACCACGACGGCCAGCGGCAGGAGCAGATGGATCAGCGCATCTCGCGCCTCGGGCCGCAGCAGCGGGTCGCCGCTCTTGGCGACCATCACGGGGTCCACTACCAGGTTGGGGAGATGGTGCTCCCGAATTTTGGCGGCCACGACCGCGATGATGTCGGCGTTGGCCAGCATCCCCGTCTTGACCGCATCCACGCCGATGTCGGTGACCACCGAGTCTATCTGTAATCCCACGAAGTCGGCAGGAAGTTCGTAGACGCCCTGGACGCCGAGCGTGTTCTGGGCCGTGATGGCCGTCAGCGCGCTCATGCCGTAGACGCCCAGCGCAGCGAAGGTCTTCAGGTCGGCCTGAATCCCGGCCCCACCCCCCGAATCGGAGCCGGCAATGGTCAGACAGCGCGGTAGTTTCATCTCACGCCCTCCTTCAGAGATAGCCTGAAAAGCCGCTCGTAGTGAGGCACGGAGCGAAGTGGAGTGCCGTTTTCGCTCGTAGTGAGGCACGGAGCGAAGTGGAGTGCCGTTTTGGCCCACTGGAACGCCACTCCGCTTTGCTTCGTGGCTGACTACGAACGTCTTCCAGATTTTTCAGACCATCTCTCAGACATGCCAAACACCTCTGGAGGCGCTTGCCAATTCTACTTATTCCCGAAAATGGTCCCAGCCGCCCTTCCGAAGCGGCCGGGCAACTCCGTCGGCCCGGACGAGGGCCATTCCTTCCTGGGCAGGCACAATTTCGCCGATGATGCTGACCGGCGTCCCGGTCTCCTCCTGCACCTGGCGGGCCAACTCCGGGGCCCGGTCCGCCGGTGCGGTAAAGAGCAACTCGTAGTCCTCCCCACCGAAGAGGGCCCACTCCAGCAGGTCGGCCCCGATGGCTTCTGCGACTGCCCGCGCCGCGTCGGAGATGGGCAGCGCGTCCGCCCGGATACGGACCCCCACCCCGCTCATCTCGCAGATGTGGCCGATGTCGCTGGCCAGCCCGTCGCTCACATCTATCATCGCCGTCGCCAGGCCGGAGCAGGCGACCGCCCGCCCCTCCGCCAGGCGCGGGGTCGGGGTGAGATGGCGGCGCAGGACGAACTCGTGATGGGCCTCCGGGCAGACGGTCTCCGGACGGAGCAGTAACGCCAGCCCGGCGGCGGAATCCCCCAGCGTGCCGGTCACCAGCACCCGGTCGCCCACCTGCGCGCCGGCGCGCCGCAGCAGCCGTTCCGGCTCCACCTCCCCCAGCAGGAAGAGGTCCACGATGATGCCGTCCGGCGAGTGGGCCATATTTCCCCCGACGATCTCGGCTCCCCAGCGGCTGCACTCCTCCCGCATCCCTTCGTAGAGACCGTCCACAAACTCCACCTCCGTCTCTTTGGGGAGCACCAGGGAGACCAGCAGGTAGCGGGGAATTCCCCCCATCGCGGCGATGTCGCTGACATTAATTGCCACGACCTTCCGGCCCAGTTGGTAGGGGGTAATTTTATCCTTCAGGAAGTGGACGCCCTCCACCTGGATGTCGCAGGTAGCCAGGATATAGCGGTCGCTACTGCGCAGGACGGCTACATCATCGCCGATGCCGACGACGACCCCCTCCCCTGGCGGCGGGAGCGACCGGGCCATGCGATCAATCAATCCGAATTCTCCGATGTCGCGAATGCGCACACTCAACTCTCCTTGAACGCTCAGGGGTTGCCGAGACGTTGAATCAGTTCTCGGGCGACTTTTTCTCCGGAGAGGAGCATCCCCCCGAAGATGGGTCCCATCCGTGGCCCGCCGTAGGTGGCGTTGGCGGCCATGCCTGCCACATACAATCCAGGGAAGACTTCGCGGGTATTCTCCAGCGTCAACGTCTCCGCCCGCTCCGACCACATGGACTTTTCTCCCTCAATCTGCCCGGAAGGGGTGTTGAGTCGCCCGGGAACCTTTTTCGCCACGACGCTGACGACCTCCGTATGATGGCCCGTTGCGTCCACCACGAAGCGGGCATGGATAGCCAGGGGGTCTACGTGGAGACCGGCCATTTCCACCGGTGTCCAGTTCACTACCAGCCCGATGACCCGGTCCGGGCGCATAACTACGTCCTCTACGGTCACCGAGTTGAAGATGGTGGCTCCGGCCTGCACCGCCGCTCTCGCCAGGGAAGTGATAGCCTCAATGCTATCTGCGGTGTAGTAGCCGTCGCGGTACGGATGGTAACGAATGCCGAAGCGCTGGAGCAAATGGAGGGCGCTCTCCTGCACGACGATTTCGTTAAAGAGCATCCCTCCGCCCCACATCCCGCCCCCGACGCTCAACTTGCGTTCAAAGAGGACGACCCGTTTCCCCGCTTCCGCCAGCATGGCGCCTGCCACCAGTCCACTGGGCCCACAGCCCACGATGGCTACATCCACATCCAGGTTGGCCTTCCACTTCTCAAAGAAGCGGTCAATGATGGCCTCCGTAATGATGCGTTCGTCCAGTTCTACCATTGTTTGCCTCCTGAACCCAGAATGTCTGCCCGTGGGGCTACCGCGCACGGGCAGTGTCTGTAATCTCCCGCAGCCGGCGGGCGGCGGCTTCCACGTCCGGTGCGGCGACAATGGCGGAGACGACCGCCACACCGGCAGCGCCCGCTGCGATGACGGCGGCCGCATTCCTCTCATTGATGCCCCCGATCGCGACGACCGGGATGGAGACCCGGCGACAGATTTCGGCCAATCCCTCCAGACCGATAGGCGGCGCGGCGTCCGGTTTGGTGGGAGTGGCGAAGATAGGCCCTGCGCCCACATAGTCGGCGCCGTCCTCCTCCGCCTGAAGGGCCTGCTCCAGGTTGTCCACCGAGACGCCGACGATCTTCCCCGGCCCCATCAGTTTCCGGGCCAGCGGGGCGGGCATATCGTCCTGGCCCACGTGGACCCCATCGGCGTCCACCGCCAGCGCGATGTCCACCCGGTCGTTGACGATGAAGGGGATCCCGGCCTGGCGGGCCAGTTCCCGCAGCGCGCGGGCCTCCCCAATCATCTGCCGGGTCGTCCCTTCCTTCTCCCGGTACTGGACGACGGTAGCGCCGCCCGCAATGGCGGCGCGGATGACCTCCAGATGGGAGCGCCCACGGGAGAGTTTCGCATCGGTGATGACGTACAAACTCCAGTCTATCATTGCGGCCTCCTACAGTTCCACCACCCTCGCCCCGGCCCGAATCTGGTCGGCGGAGAGGTGATAGATGGCGTCGTACAGGGCCACTTTGAAACTCCCGGGGCCGTGGGCGACCGCCGCCGCCAGTTCAGCGGCCAATCCGAAACAGGCCAGCGCCGCTACAGTAGCCAGTGTATAGTCCTGCTCCACCGCGACGAAAGCGGCAATCATTGTCGTCGCCGAACAGCCGGTGCCGGTGATGGTCTTGAGCATCGGATGCCCGTTATCCACCCCGAAGACGCGCGTCCCGTCGGTGACGATATCGCGCGGGCCGGTGATAGCGACGGTCGTCCCGTAGCGGCGGGCCAGCGCCTTCGCCACCTCCACCGGATCGTTTACCTCTACCACCGTCTCCACCCCCTTGACCACGCCGCCCATACCAGTCAGCGCGCCGATTTCCCCGGAGTTCCCCCGCACAACAGCAATCCGCAGTTCCTCCAGTAGGCGACGATTGCTCTCCATCCGCAGCGTCGTAGCGCCCGCCCCGACGGGGTCCAGGACGACCGGGATGCCCAGTTCGTTGGCCCGCTTCCCAGCGACCCGCATAGACTCCACCCAGTCGGGAGTCAGCGTGCCGGGGTTCAGGACCAGTGCGCCGGCGGCGGCGACCATTTCGGCCACCTCCTCCTGCGCGTGGGCCATCACCGGCAGACCGCCGATATGGAGCGTGACGTTTGCCGTATCGTTCATCACGACAAAATTGGTGATGTGATGGATGAGGGGGCGCTGCTGGCGCACCCGTTCCCGCAGTTCAGCGATACGTTCATTGAGCATGGATTCACCTCCGGAATAGCAGAGAACCGATAGCCCAGTAGACGGCCAGTGCCAGGAGGAAGGACGGGATAGAGGCGCCGAGCCAGGGGATGCGGCTGGCGATGAGATGGTAGGTCGCAACGCCTACCACCCAAGCCAGGACGGCCCAGAGATTGACCCCGCTCCGGTACCAGTAGCGGCCCGCTGGATGGTAGAGTTCCGTCGTCTCGTACCGCCGTCGGCGCAGCAGGAAGTAGTCCGCGACCAGGACGCCGAAGAGGGGCACGAAGACGGAGCCGATCAGGAGCAGGAAGTTCTCATACTGTGCGATGGGCACCGTCGCGGCCAGAAGGAAGCAGACCGCGCCGACGGCGACCGTCAGCCACCACTGACGGGCGCGGGGGAGCAGGTTCTGCCCGGAGACGGCGGCGGAGTAGATGTCGGCGAAGCAGTTATCCGTCTCGTCCACCAGGATGAGCAGCAGGGCCAGCCAGCCCCCGGCGATGCTGAGAATGGCGGGGATCAGGTCGGCGGTCTGAAGGGCCAGGACGAAGAGCGCACCCAGCGCGTAGAACCAGGTGTTGGCGACGGTGTAGCCCAGGAAGGTGCCCCAGAAGGCCGGGCCGCTGCGGCGGGCGAAGCGGTTATAGTCCGCCACCAGGGGCATCCAGGAGATGGGCATCGCCACCACCAGGTCCACCGCCAGCCAGAAGGGCATCTCTCCGGTGCCGGGGGTGCGCAGCAGCGCGCCGACGTCGTAGCGGGTGAACAGATAGAGGGTGAGATAGATGGTGATGCCGTAGACGAGCCAGATGGCGAATTTCTCTATCCACTGGCGGATGACGGCCAGCGGCCCACCCAGGGCCAGAAGAGTACACCAGAGGGCGAAGAAGAAAGCCCAGGGGAGGTAGGCGGAGAAGCCGAAGAGTTTCTGCGTGATGCCGCTGGCGGCCTGGGCCATAATGATGACCTCAAAGGCCCCCCAGCCGATCAGTTGGATGATATTGAGGATGGTGGGGAGGTAGGAACCACGGATGCCCAGGACAGGGCGGAGCATGACCATTGTCGGGATGGCCTGGTCGCTGCCGACCACACCGGCGATAGCCAGGAGAAGGCTGCCGATGACGCTCCCCATGAGGATCGCCAGTACGGCCTGCCCCAACCCCAGGCCCGGGACCAGCAGGGTGCCCGCCAGGAGCACCAGCAGTCCCACGCCCAGGCTGGACCAGAGGGCCAGGTAGTCGGGGAATCGGAGAATGCGGTGTCTTTCCGGAACCGGCTCTATGCCCCATTCGGGGGGTGTCTGGATTTTCATCATCCACCTCCATTGAAACGGTTTGTATGATGGGGCGAACCGGGGGAGCACGGGCCGACTCGCTGGGGACAGTCTGGGGAGAAAAAAGCCGTCCCGCCAGCACGGGACGGCTTTTTTTCAGAACCAACGCAGACCCATAAGGGCCATCTGTTCCCCTCCCTCCGCTGGCATGACCCAGATCAGGTTCAAAGGGTCGGCGTCGGCGGCATAAGGCCGATGGACGCCCTCTCAGCCCGGCTCGCCCGGACTCCCCCGGGAAGGATTCAGTTGTCGGATGATATTATACCACAGGATGAGGTTCCCGCAAA